>NZ_JBBMES010000023.1:0-43184 GCF_040096395.1 Lachnospira hominis (ex Hitch et al. 2025)
AAGTCCGTGCTTGCACGAGACCTTGGCGACTGCCGCGATAACTTGAGAAACTCGCGGAGCGTGTTTCTCATAGTTATTTTTTCAGATTGTTAAGATATTTATTAGTCTCGGATACAACAACGCCATTTAATGCAATAAGTGCAATAAGGTTAGGTATAGCCATAAGACCATTGAATATATCTGCAATTGTCCATACAGCTGAAACAGTCATAAAAGGACCTATGAAAATACATAAGATATATAACCATTTGTAGGCTTTGATAACATTTTTCTTATCTCCGATAATATATTCGAGACAGCGTTCGCTGTAATAATTCCATCCAAGTATTGTTGTAAATGCAAAGAATACAAGACAGAGCATGAGTATGAATGAAGAGAACTGTGCCGGAAGAGGAAGTCCCATCTGGAACGCTCTTGTTGTAACAGAAACGCCTTCAAGACCGATATTCCATGAACCTGTTATAACAATTGTGAGTCCTGTCATTGTACAGATTACAATTGTGTCAATAAAAGTACCCATCATAGAGATAAGACCCTGCTGTGCAGGTGCATCAGCAACGGCAGCGGCAGCAGCAATAGGAGCACTACCAAGACCTGCTTCGTTAGAAAAGATACCTCTGGCAACACCCATCTGCATAGCCATCATCATAGAGCCTATAGCACCACCGCCGACAGCACGCAGACCAAATGCACTCTGGACAATAGTTGCAAGAGCATTGGGAATTTCCCTGAAATTGTATACAAGAATAGCAAGTGTAACAATAAAATATGTAACAGCCATAAAAGGAACTATAACCTGTGCAACAGATGAAATTCTTTTGAGACCGCCAATGAGTACAAGAGCGGCAAATATTGTAAGAAGTATGCCGGATATAATAAAAGACCATGAATATTCACGTCCAAACAGTGTTACCGTCCATTGGTTATTGGCATCGAAGAAATTATTTACAGCACTTGTAATACCGTTAATCTGTGTAAATGTACCGATACCAAGAAGACCAACGCCAACACCGAAAAATGCAAATAACTTGGCAAGCCATTTCCATTTTTTTCCCATTCCATGTTCAATATAGTAGAAAGGTCCTCCGAGAATATGTCCGTCCTTCTGGATGACACGGTATTTTACAGCAAGAAGACATTCCGAATATTTTGTTGCCGTACCTACAAGGGCGGCAATCCACATCCAGAATAAAGCACCGGGACCGCCTGCAACAAGAGCAGTTGCGACGCCAACAATATTACCTGTACCTATTGTAGCTGATAAAGCTGTGCAAAGTGAAGCAAAACCGGATACTTCGCCATCGCCTGATGCTTCATTTTTTACCATATGCTTAATGGCAAGTCCAAGCTTCGTAATTTGAAGTCCTTTCAGACGGATTGTAAGAAACAAACCAACAGAAATAATAAGAATAATAAGGGGAAGTCCCCAAACGAAACTATCAATCGTTTTAAGGATTGAATTAAAGCTTTCAAACATAAATAAGTCTCTCCGTTCAAAAATGATATTTTCTTAAAACTATAACACAAAAATGTTTTACTTGCAAAAAAAAATATTAGCAGATAAAATGTATAAGGCAGAATAAAAATTAAAGAGGAGTTTTTTAAATGGAATTACAGATTTTACATTGGTTTGAAAGCCTGCACAATCCGTTTCTCAATCCAATTATGTATGGCATAACAATGCTTGGCGAGAAAGGAATATTTCTTATACTGGTAGCACTGGCAGCTCTTACGGTTTTACCTAAAAAATATAGAAAAGTAGGACTTACAATGGCATTTGCACTTATAATATCGCTTATAATGTGCAATGGAGTTATGAAAAATGCATTTGCAAGGGTCAGACCTTTCAATGTAGATACATCATTTGAGAGTTTGTATAATATTTTTGCTACAATTGATGACTGGTCATTCCCTTCAGGTCACACATCAGCAGCTTTTGCGGCAGCACTTGCCATTTTCATGTGGTATAAAAAAGAAGGTGGATTTGCTATTGTTATAGCAGCACTTATAGCAATTTCAAGACTTTACCTTACAGTACACTATCCTACAGATGTTCTTGTCAGCCTTATACTGGGAAGCATTTATGGAATTATTTCATATTACATAGTTAAGTTTATTATGAAAAAATCAGAAAAGATGCGTAAAGTATTTGATGAAGGAGCACCTTATAAAACGTTATTTCAAAAATAATTAATGACAGGTTAAACTTTTTTGCAGATGATTTCGTATATAGCTATAGACAAATAATTAAAGAAATGTCAGATTTATTTTTCTAGGAGGTATTTATCTATGGTGGGAGGAATCGGACCGGTTAATGATGAGCTTATGGAACTTTTATATAACAAAGATAATTCTTATGAGAGTGGGCATGACATGACAAAAAAGCCATGCAGGAGTGGAAATATCAGTGTCATAGACAGTGAATATGTACCATTAAAAATTAAGGGCTCAAAATTTCCGGATATAAAAGGGTTTATTAAGAAATTCCTGAAAAAATAAAATGGAGATTTATATGTTAGATGTAATAATTGATACACTTATTGACAGTGTAAAACTGCTGCCGTTTTTGTTTTTTACATATCTGGCGATGGAATATATAGAGCATAAGACGACAGCAAAAACGAAGCGGATGATAAAGAATTCCGGCAAGGCAGGTCCTTTTGCAGGTGCCATCCTTGGTGCTGTGCCTCAGTGCGGTTTCTCGGCGGCTGCGTCCAATCTTTATGCCGGAAGAGTAATTACTCTTGGAACGCTGATAGCGATATATCTTTCGACATCAGATGAGATGCTGCCGGTGTTTTTATCTGAGAAAGTTCCGGCAAGCACAATACTTACAATTATTTTATGGAAAATAGTTATCGGAATGGCTGCCGGATTTATAATTGATTTTGTAATAAGAAAAGCAAAATCAAGAAATCAGGATGATATAACACAGAAAATCGGTCATGTATGTGACCATGACCATTGTCACTGTGAAAAGAGCATATTTGCGTCTTCATTAAGGCACACTCTTGTTATATTTGGATATATCCTTATTATATCATTTATCCTTAATACGATAATACATTTTGTAGGAGAGGAAACACTTGGCAGCTTTATGCTTGACAAGCCGGTTATCGGACCGATGGTATCAGCACTTGTTGGACTTATACCGAACTGTGCGTCATCTGTTGTTATAACACAGCTTTATATTGAAGGGCTTATGCCTCTTGGAACTGCTATGGCAGGACTGCTTGCCGGTTCGGGTGTCGGCATACTTGTGCTTTTTAAAGAAAATACAGATATAAAAGAAAATATAAAAATACTCGGTCTTTTATATGCTCTTGGTGTAGTATCAGGAATTATAATTGAACTTGTAATAAGACTGATTTAAGATATTACCGGAATAGCGTTTTGTGCGTTATTCCGGTTTTTTATGTTTTTTTGATAAAAATTTATATATTTTTGTTGATAAATGATGCGTGAAGTGATATTATGATAATAACTTTAGAAAACACATTTTATAAAAGTTGTTTTAATAAGCCGGAGCTGAGATTCATATAATAAGCCGGCGGGAATGGAGGCAAGCATGAAAATTCATAGTGTCTGTGACAAAGAATTTGCACAGTACGGAAGAGTTCTTGCAGAACTTGATACAAAAGAACTTATAAGTGCAATGGAAAAGACACCTGTGCCGGATGATGTTATATATGTTCCATCCGACAAAGAATTAGAGTCACTTAACGTGTATGATGTAATGTCAAAAGTGGTTTACGGTGATATGCCTGTTCAGATAGGATATTGTAACGGACATAACCAGAAGCTTAATGCAGTGGAATATCATAGAAGTTCTGAGATAAATGTAGCTGCTACTGATATGATTTTACTTTTGGGAAAACAGCAGGATATAAAGGAAGATTATACATATGATACGGCTGATATTGAGGCGTTTCTAGTACCTGCAGGTATGGCTGTTGAAGTTTATGCGACAACACTTCACTATGCACCATGCGGCGTGAATAATTTAGGTTTCAGGTGTGCTGTGGTTCTTCCGAAGGGAACAAATTACGATGTAAAAAGACAGAAGAATACAGGCGAGGACAGACTGCTTGCAGCAACAAATAAATGGCTTATAGCACACAAAGAAGCACATATAGACGGAGCATTTGAAGGACTTATCGGGGAAAATCCAGAAGTCTGAAAGAAAATATAACAAAGAATAGGAGAATTTATCATGAACAAACCAACAGTTAAAGTGGGAATTGTAGCAGTCAGCAGGGATTGTTTCCCGGAATCACTTTCAGTAACAAGAAGACAGAATCTCGTAAATGCATATAATGCTAAGTATAACGCAGATGAAATTTATGAATGTCCTGTATGTATCGTTGAGAGTGAGATACATATGATGCAGGCACTGGAGGATATCAAAAAAGCAGGATGTAATGCACTTTGTGTATATCTTGGAAACTTTGGTCCTGAGATTTCAGAGACTATGCTTGCACAGTATTTTGACGGTCCTAAGATGTTTGTTGCGGCAGCAGAAGAGACATCTGAGAATGGTGGACTTGTACAGGGCAGAGGAGATGCATACTGTGGTATGTTGAATGCAAGTTATAATTTAAAGCTTCGTAATGTAAAAGCATACATTCCTGAATATCCTGTAGGAACTGCAGAAGAATGTGCAGATATGATTCATGAATTCATACCTGTTGCAAAGGCAGTTTATGCACTTTCAAATCTCAAAATAATAAGCTTCGGACCTCGTCCTACTAATTTCCTTGCATGTAACGCTCCTATCAAGCAGCTTTATAATCTCGGAGTTGAAATTGAGGAAAATTCAGAACTTGACCTTTTTGAAGCATTTAATAAGCATGCGGGAGATGAAAGAATTACTGAAGTCGTAAAGCGCATGGAAAAAGAACTTGGAAACGGCAATAAGAAGCCTGAAATTTTACCTAAGCTTGCACAGTACGAGCTCACACTCCTCGACTGGGTAGAACAGCACAAAGGCTCAAGAAAGTTTGTTGCAATCGCAGGAAAATGCTGGCCTGCATTCCAGACACAGTTTGGTTTCGTTCCATGTTATGTAAATTCAAGACTTACAGCCATGGGAATTCCTGTATCATGTGAAGTTGATATTTACGGAGCGTTGAGTGAATTTATCGGTGCAGTTGTAAGTGATGACATAGTTACACTTCTTGATATTAATAATACAGTTCCTTCAGATATTTATGAGCAGGATATTAAGGGTAAGTTCCCATATACAATCAAAGATACATTTATGGGATTCCACTGCGGAAATACAGCAGCATGCAAACTTTCATTCTGTGAGATGAGAAATCAGATGATTATGGCACGTTCACTTCCTGAAGAAGTTACAAATGGTACACTTGAGGGAGATATTATTCCTGGTGATATCACATTTTTCAGACTTCAGAGCACATCAGATGCCAAGCTTACAGCATATGTGGCACAGGGTGAGGTACTTCCTGTTGCGACACGTTCATTCGGAGCAATCGGTATATTTGCAATTCCACAGATGGGCAGATTCTACAGACACTGGCTTATCGAAAAGAATTTCCCACATCATGGTGCTGTTGCATTCGGTCATTTCGGAAAGCAGCTTTATGAAGTATTTAAGTATCTCGGAGTAGAAGAAATAGGCTTTAACCAGCCGGCGGGAATGCTTTACAAGAGTGAAAATCCATTTGCAAATTAATTCTTGATTATAGATGGGAGACGCATATGTATTATATAGGTGTTGATTTGGGAACATCTGCCGTTAAATTGATTTTAATGGACAAAGAAGGTAATGTAGTTAAGACAGTTTCAAGAGAATATCCGCTTTATTTTCCTAAGCCGGGCTGGTCAGAACAGAATCCGTCAGACTGGTATGAAAATGCGGTTGAGGGAATAAAAGAGCTTACAGACGGAGTTGATGCGGCACAGGTTGCAGGCATCAGCTTCGGTGGACAGATGCATGGACTTGTAATTCTTGATAATGACAATGAAGTAATAAGACCGGCGATACTCTGGAATGATGGCAGAACAACAAAAGAATGTGAGTATCTTAACAATACTATAGGCAAAGATAAAATCGCAGAATATACAGCAAATATCGCATTTGCAGGATTTACAGCACCAAAGATTTTGTGGCTTAGGGAAAACGAGCCTGAAAATTTCAAGAAAATAAGCAAAATAATGCTTCCAAAAGATTATCTTGCATATAAGATGACAGGTGTGCATTGCACAGATGTTTCAGATGCTTCAGGAATGTTGCTCTTTGACGTAAAAAACAGATGCTGGTCCAAGGAAATGCTTGATATATGTGGCATAGATGAAAACTGCATGGCGAAAGTATTCGAGAGCTATGAATGTGTAGGAAATCTTACAAAAGAAGCTGCACAGTGCATGGGACTTACAGAAAATGTCAAAGTGATAGCAGGTGCAGGAGACAATGCGGCGGCAGCAGTCGGAACCGGAACAGTAGGCGACGGCAAATGTAATATTTCACTCGGAACAAGTGGCACAATATTTATTTCAAGTGATAAATTCGGTGTTGATGATAATAATGCCCTTCATTCATTTGACCATGCAGACGGACATTTTCATCTTATGGGCTGTATGCTCAGTGCAGCTTCATGTAATAAATGGTGGATGGATGAAATTATAAAAACAAAAGAGTATTCAGAAGAGCAGAAACCCGTTACAGATGATATGCTTGGAAATAACAGGGTATTTTTCCTGCCATATCTTATGGGAGAGCGTTCACCACACAATAATCCGGCGGCAAGAGCAACATTTACAGGAATGACAATGGATACGGACAGAACTGATATGACACAGGCAGTTCTTGAGGGTGTTGCATTTGCAATACGTGATTCGTTTGAAGTCGCTAAAAGTCTCGGAATAAATGTGACAGAGACAAAAATCTGCGGTGGTGGAGCAAAGAGTCCGCTCTGGCGTAAGATGATAGCTAATATTCTTAATATTAAGGTATCAGTTCCTGTCACAGAGGAAGGTCCGGCACTCGGTGCTGCAATGCTTGCGGCAGTGGGAACAGGTGCTTATAAAAATGTAGAAGAAGCAGCTTCGCATATTGTAAAAATCAAAGAAACAATAGAGCCTGATAAAGAGATTGCGGCAAGATATGAGAAAAAATATCAGCAGTTTAAAAAAATTTATCCGGCACTCAAATCAGTATTTGACGAATTCGATTAATGCATATAAAATATTATCAGATTGTATTTTTAAAAGGAAAGGTGGTTCTTTATGAAGTTTTTTATTGATACTGCAAACGTAGAAGATATTAAAAAAGCAAATGACATGGGAGTTATTTGCGGAGTTACAACAAATCCTTCACTTATTGCAAAAGAGGGAAGAGATTTTAATGAAGTAATCAAAGAAATCACATCAATAGTTGACGGACCAATAAGCGGTGAAGTTAAGGCAACTACTGAAGATGCCCAGGGCATGATTGCAGAAGGCAGACAGATTGCAGCAATACATCCAAACATGGTTGTAAAGATACCTATGACAGTTGAAGGATTAAAGGCTACAAAAGTTCTTTCATCAGAGGGAATAAAAGTAAATGTGACACTTATTTTTTCAGCAAATCAGGCACTTCTTGCAGCAAGAGCAGGTGCTGCATATGTATCACCTTTCCTTGGAAGACTAGATGATATTTCACAGCCGGGCATAGATCTTATACGCGATATTGTAGATATATTTGCCAACTATGATATTTCTACAGAAATAATATGTGCCAGCGTGAGAAATCCTATACATATTACAGATTGTGCACTTGCGGGTGCAGATATAGCAACTGTTCCATATAAGGTAATTGAGCAGATGGTTCATCATCCACTCACAGATGCAGGAATTGAAAAGTTTAAAAAAGATTACGAGGCCGTATTTGGTAAATAATTATGATAACTACTTCTAAGATTACAACAACAGATGTTAAAAGATATAATAAAAACAGAATATTCCAGCTTATATATACTACAGGAAAAATTTCACGTCAGGAGATAGCGGATGTGCTTCAGCTTTCACTTCCGACTGTAAATCAGAATTTAAAGATTCTTTTTGAGAAGAACCTTCTTATATACGAGGGTAATTTTGAGTCTACAGGCGGAAGAAAAGCACAGGTTATATCAATAAACGGTGCAGCAAGATATGTTATAAGTGTCAATCTGTCGGACAAAGGAATCAAAGCAGACATACTTGATTTGAATTGTAATGTAATAGGCAATATGCGTGTTCCTGTTAAATATGAGAAAGGCAGTGCATATGGTGAGATGGTGGCTGATACTGTAACAAGGCTTGTTGAACATACAGGCATTGATAAAGCGGCTATTCTTGGTGTAGGCATTACAGTTCCCGGAATATTTGACATTGAGAATTCAACTGTTGTATATGCACCAACAATGGGAATTAAAAATTATTCCCTTGAAAATATACAGAGGCTTCTCCCTTATGAGTGCCGTGGCATGAATGATGCACGTTCAGGTGCATTTGCTGAGTATTGGTTTGATAAGAAAGATATTAATCCTGAAAAGAGAGAAGGAAAGACATATCTTATGTTAAATACAGGTGTCGGAGGTTCTTATATTGACAGGGAAAATATCCGTTTTGGCAAGCATAACCGTTATGGTGAGTTTGGACATATGACACTTTATCCTGCCGGAAGACCATGTTTTTGTGGAAAAAGAGGATGCTTTGAGAGTTATGTGTCAGCAAGGTGTCTATCAACTGATTTGGGAATTACACTTGATATATTCTTTGACAAACTTGAAAATGGCAATGAAGAGTATAAAAAAATATTTGATAAATATCTTGATGATTTGACAACAGGCATTAATAACCTTTATATTATGAGTGATGGCGATGTTATTGTTGGCGGACCTGTTGCTGTATATCTTGGAAAATACAAAGATATAATAAGTAAAATGCTTATTGACAAATGTTCATTTGATATTGATGGTTCATATCTGAGCTTTGCGAAATGCACACAGCAGCAGGCTGATTCAGGTGCCGCATTAACATTCTTTTCTGATTTTATAAGTCAGATATAATATGTTTATTAATGATGAGGCTTTATATGAAAATTCATGATTTCAGGTTAAATTATTATATAAAACACTGTGCTGTCATCCTTTTGACGGCATGGTGTTTTATTTGTCTTATGGAGATGCCATTTAACATATCGTGTGGAATAAATCCTGTTAGTGATATATCATCTGTTTCCAATATCAGCATTGCCGGGCATTGTGCAATGGTTTTATCATTATTTCTGATACTTTCTGTGTTAATGATTGTTCTTGGAAAAAGGGCAAAAAATATACAGAATGTGCTTCTTTTTATATCAGTTTTTTTATATGCAGTCATAAGTTCCGGAATATATAATAATGTCTATTATGGTCTTTTTGCTGCGTCAGTAACATCAGTTATACTTATGTATTGTTTTAATAATCTGGTAAAAGAACAAGACGTGGCAGGCGGCTTAAAAGATTTAAAAAATTGGCAGTATGTGGCACTGCTATCTGTATTGATGATTTTTACGGCAGGATTTATAGGAACTTATACAGTTATAAGGTATCTGACATATTCAAGTCCTAATTTTGATTTTGGCATATTTTCTCAGATGTTTTATTATATGAAACATACATTTACAATGAAAACAACATGTGAAAGAGATATGCTGATGTCACATATGAAAGTTCACATATCTCCAGCGTGGTTTCTTATACTTCCATTCTATGCAATATTTGAAAGCCCTGTGACAATTCAGGTTATGCAGGCTGTAATACTCGCCATCCCTGTTATACTGCTTGCAAAAATATGTTCAAATCATAATTTTTCAAAAAAAGTGACGATACTTATATGTGCAGCATACTTGTTTTTTCCTGTTATAAGTTCAGGCTGTGGTTATGATGCACACGAAAATATGTTTCTGCCGCTTGCATTATTTATGCTTATACTTGCCTTTGAGACAGATAAAACATGGCTTCTTGTCTTATCAGTCATTTTTACGCTTGGAATAAAAGAGGACGCGGCAGTGTATGTCATATTTATTTCATTATATATGATATTAGCGGACAAAAAATATAAAAAGGGAATTGTATCATTTATCGCAGCGGCACTATATTTTATTTTGGCAGTTACATGGCTTAACCAATATGGTGATGGGACGCTCACATTCAGATATAATAATGTGATACCGGCAGGCGACGGCGATGTGTTTGGAATGATAAGAACATTTATTACAAATCCGGCATATATGATAACACAGATTATGAGTAAAGATAATATAGAATTCATAATATCAGTTGCAGGTGCACTTGCATTTGTGCCGTTTGCGGTAAAAAAATGGCATACACTCATACTGTTTGGACCATTTATATTGTTTAATCTTCTGCCTGATTATGCTTATGCACATAATATAGGATTCCAGTATGTATTTGGAAGCGGATGTATGCTTATATATGCGGCAATCTGCAATATGAATGAATGTGAAGATGCCGTAAAAATAAAAAAGGCATCAGTTATGGCTGTATTTTCAGTTATATTTTTTGCATCGCTTTCATGGAGTAAGATTAATGTTGTAGGCAGAATTGATTCATCTGAAAAGAGAGAGACATACAATATAATAAATGAGGCTCTTGATATGATACCTGATGATGCAAGTGTTGCTGCAAGCACATTTCTTGTGCCACATCTTTCAGAAAGAAAATATCTGTATGAGGTTTATTATACTGACAAAGAGACCGGCTATGTGGCAATAGATTTGCGGGGAATCGGGTCTTCGACTATTTATGCGGATGGAATAGATGTATCACAGCTTGATAGCAAAAGCAGAAAATATATTATGAGTGATGAGTATGAAACTTTATATTATAAAGAATCGTGCATAATAATTCTTAAACATAAATAAAGCGATTGTCATATTATATAAATTTCTGTATAATAATAAATGAATTTATAGCCCCGCAATGTAAGGGACAGATAGGAGCTGAATATGAGAAATTGGGAAAAATATATTAGAAAAGTTGAACCATATGTTCCGGGTGAGCAGCCTAAGGATGTGAATGTAGTAAAGCTTAATACAAACGAGAATCCTTATCCGCCTACACCTAAGGCACTTGAAGCTGTTGCAGCATTTGATATTGACAGATTAAGATTATATCCTGACCCTGAAGCATCGGTTCTTATAGAAGCAATATCAAATAGATACAATATAAACAAAAATCAGATATTTGTCGGAGTTGGTTCTGATGATGTTATATCTATGTGCTTTATGACATTTTTTAATTCTGACAAGCCGGTATTATTTCCGGATATTTCATATTCTTTTTATTCAGTGTGGGCAGATGTTCATAAAGTAAAATATGAGACAGTTGCACTTGATGAGAATTTTAATATTATTCCAGAGACTTTTTATAAAGAAAACGGAGGAATAATATTCCCTAATCCTAATGCACCTACGGCTTTATATATGGAACTTGATAAAGTTGAAGATATAATACGCCATAATCAGGATAGTGTAGTTATTATTGATGAGGCATATATTGATTTTGGTGGAAAGTCAGCTATAGATTTTGTCAATAAATATGATAATGTAATTGTTGTGCAGACATATTCAAAGTCACATTCAATGGCCGGTGTGAGAATAGGATTTGCATTCGGAAGCCCTGAACTTATAAAAGCATTAAATGATGTCAAATTTTCATTTAACTCATATACAATGAATGCATATTCACTTATATGCGGTGTTGCGGCAATGGAAGATGAAGATTACTTTAATGCAGTCGTAAGCAAAATCATTAATACAAGAGAAACAGCAAAAAGTAAGCTTAAAGAGCTTGGATTTTCATTTCCTGATTCAAAGGCAAACTTCATATTTGCAAAACATGAGAGTGTGCCGGCAAAAGTGATTTTTGATAAATTAAAGCAGCGTGGAATTTATGTAAGATATTTCAATAAAGAAAAGATTGACAATTATTTAAGAATATCAATCGGCACAGATGAGCAGATGGAAAAATTATATGCTGCATTAAAAGAAATTATAAAAGAGGAAAAGTAAATATGCCTGTTTCATTTGAAAACAGAAATTTTCAGAAAGAACTTGATAAAAAGCTTGAACTCATAAAAAAAGAAGAGAAAGTCCCGACACTTCTTTTACACAGCTGTTGTGCACCGTGCAGCAGTTATGTAATAGAATATCTTTCTGATTATTTTAATATTACTGTTTTTTATTATAATCCGAATATTTCACAGGATGAGGAATACTGCAAAAGAGTGCATGAACAGCAGCGTTTTATAAAAGAATTTCCGGCAAAATATCCTGTTTCGTTTATAGAGGGTGATTATGAACCACAGAAGTTCTTTGAAAATGTACGAGGCTATGAAAAATGCCGTGAAGGTGGCGAACGATGTTTTATATGTTACCGCATGCGTCTTGAAAAGACAGCACAGCTTGCAAAACAAATGAATTTTGACTATTTTACAACGACGCTTACAATCAGTCCGTTGAAGAAAAGTGTAAAGCTTAATGAGATTGGATATGAACTTGGCAATACATATGGAGTAGAATACCTTTTGTCCGATTTTAAGAAGAAGGAAGGCTACAAACGCTCAATAGAATTATCAAAGGAGTATTCACTTTACAGACAGAATTATTGCGGATGCGTATTCTCAAAAACTGAGAATGAAAACAGTTGCAAAGAAAAAACAAGTGATATATAATTAATATAATAAAGTAATGAAAAACAAGGAGGACAAATCCTCTGCTCCTGTAAGGACAGTCGCATTTTTACTCCGTAAAAACAAGGAGGATTATTATGGCTAAGAAAAGTAAATTCGCAAAAGCAGTTGTGGCACTTGGTGCAATCGGTGTCGCATCAAAGATTGCTTATGATAAGTATAAAAATGTAAAAGCTGATTTTGTTAAGGAAGAGACAGCAAGTGCTGAAGATGATGTTAAAAAGTATAATGCCATTTTTGAAAAGAAGGTTGTCGAAGTAGAAGATGAGGAGTTCATGGGCTGTGAAGTTAAGGCAGTCGGTTCAAAGGCTGTTATCGACCTTGGACTTGCAGTATTTGAAAGGGATGTATATATTAATTTTTCAAGCAATGCAAGTACAGTTACAATTATTCTTCCGGAAGGTGTTAATGTAACGTGTGACGTTGAGAAGAAGCTAAGCGGCGTACGCAATCTTGTTGAGAACAGTGACGAAGATGGTGTGCATACAGTGTATATAATCGGTAAAGCAGTATGCAGTAATGTTGAAATTATTCCTGTTAATTTCTATATCGATGATGACGACTTTGAAGATATTGATGATTCAGAAGATGATTTTGAAGATGAATCTTCTGATGAGGCAGAAAATAAAGAAGATGTTCCTGCACAGGATTCAGATGAGGAAGCTTCGGCTGAGAATGATTCAGATGAGGAAGCTGAGCAGGAAGATGAACTTGAGATTAAAGAAGTTAAAGAGGATTAAAGGCATAACGGGATTTTATGGTAAAATACAAAGATAAAATAATTGCGTATTTTGACAGTTGTCCTGACGGTGTTGTGGCTGCTAATGAACTCTATGAAAAGGAATTTTCTAAGATGTCAGAGGCAGCCTTTTTTAAGGCGTTGGAGAGACTGGCAAAATCAGGAATAATACAGCGTGTTGCAAAAGGCATGTATATGAAAAGTGCCTCATCGAAAGGTGATGACGTGCTGAACCATTTTTTTGGTGAAAATAATGATAACGGAGTGTATATCGGGACACGGCTTTATAATAAATACGGTATTTCAGATGTAACATCAGATGAAATATGGCTATATTCTAACTCTATCAAAAACGAAACTTGTAATATAGATAATATTCATGTGAAAAAAGCAGATATTGAACTTGATTATGAGAACGCCCGTGTTATTGAGGCACTTGAGATTCTTCAGAATTATTATAATATAGAGAATCTTGATAAATATAAATTTGCCCGGTTTGCGAGACAGTTTGCAATCGGATACAATGACGAAAGAACAGTTTATGTTCTTGAACATATGAAATATAAGAAAAGCACGATTGCATTTATGAAAAAAATACTTGATATGTATAAAGTGGAAAATTCACTTCAGAAATATTTAAGTTATGCATCAAGATATAAGGTTCCTCCGGTGCAAAGAATTGCAAAACATTAAAGATATTTATAAATATTTATAAATATTTTTATTTTCTATTTACAACTTAATAAGATAATAATATAATGATTTAGAAATTTAAAAAAGCAGAGTAGAATTGTGTGCGTTAAGTGCCTGGTGAACAGGGAGTTGTCATCAGGACGAAAAGGTTTCTTGCGGTACATGATTCGCATCCCGCTGTTACATATCATGGTCATTTATTTTTATACCTCTTATGTAGAGCGAAACTACTGCAAAGGAGGTATATTTTTTATGCAAAAATTTTTTGGAATTTTTGTGGATTCTGCAAAAGAATTCAAAAATCTGAAGTCAGTCATAATGGCTGCACTTCTTGTGGCACTTCACACTGTATTTGCAATGTTTTTGTCAATACAGGTAACTGATTCATTACGTATTTCAGTATCATTTATCGCAAATGTGGCTGCAGGCTGTCTTTTTGGACCTGTTATGGGTTTTGTCTGCGGTGGAATTGGTGATATAATCCAGTTTATATTAAAACCTACGGGACCATATTTCCCGGGCTGGACGCTGAGTGCGGCACTTGCCGGATTTATTTATGGAGTCTTTTTATATAAGAAATTTCCACAGAAAGCAAAAAAAGCAACAGATGACACAGAAAATTTTAGTCAGCTCGAAAAGCTTTATATGACAGCAAAGATTGTTATCAGTGTCTGTGTATTTGTATTTCTTATGGCAGCACCATATGTTACAGTAAGAGATAAGTCATCAAAGGAGATTATTGTAACAGGAAGTGCATTTGATATTGTAAAACATGGATTTACAGGTCCCGGACGAAATAGTGCACTTGTTGGAATTATTCTTATAGCGGTTTCAGTGGCTATGGTAGTATTTGCTGTATTTAAAATTAATGCTGTAGCTCTTATGGTAACTGTATTTGGCTGCTTTGCATCAGCATTGGCAATCTATACTGACAAAAAAACAACAACGGCAGGCTGGGGATTTTATGTGGCTGTAATCCTGATTATAATTTATATGGGAATATGTATTAAGAATATGGCGGATAAACATGCACTTGATCTTGGATTTCTTGTCCGTGTAACGCTGGTGCTTACATTTGATACTATGCTTGTGAACGTTTTGATTGGAACATACTGGGTATCTGTTATGTATGGAAAAGGTTTTGCATTTTATTTTACAACTCGATTTATAAAAAATATAATTCAGTTGCCAATTAATATAATATTGTCGTATTATGTACTTGGATTTATAAAGACAATCAATGACAGATTGAGATAAGGATGGTAAAAGCTATGAAAAAGATTATGATTGCTTCTGATATACACGGCTCTGCATATTATTGTGAAAAAATGCTTGAATGTTACAAAAATGAGAAAGCAGATATGCTTGTTCTTTTAGGGGACATTCTCTATCATGGTCCGAGAAATGACCTGCCGGAAGATTATGCACCTAAAAAAGTAATCGCAATGCTTAATCCGCTCAAAAATGAAATTATCTGTGTAAGAGGCAACTGTGATACAGAGGTTGACCAGATGGTTCTTGATTTTAATGTGCTTTGTGAACAGGCTCATATTTATGTCAACGACAGACATCTTGTTCTTGCACACGGACACAAGCTTGACGAGAAAAATATTCCGGCATTAAGAGATGGTGATTATCTTGTATGCGGTCATACACATATTCCTGCATGGGAAAAGAGAGGTACATATACATATGTTAATCCGGGTTCTGTATCAATTCCAAAGGAGAACAGTGAACACGGATATATAATTTTGTCAGATAAGTTCTATTGGAAAAATCTTGACGGAGAAGTTTACAAGACAGAAGAATAAAATCATAATCGTTTTATTATAATATTTTATATATATTTAATTGATTTTAATTGGGCATATGGTACAGTATTTAACATAAGAAAAATTTATAGAAAGGCTGTGCAATTTGCATAATTAGGGTTATGGATAAGTTTAAGGATAAGATGATGAGATTTATGCAGGGAAGATATGGTTCAGATCAGCTTGCCAGACTGACGATGTATATTTCATTTGCATGTCTTATTGTTACAATTTTCTGGCACAATACATTTATATATTTTTTGGCACTCGTATTGCTTATATATACATATTTCAGAATGTTATCACGTAACATTTCAAGAAGATATAATGAGAATCAGGTATATCTGAAGTACAGATATAAGGTGATAGCTAAGTTTAACGGATTCAAGGCAAGGATGCGTGACAGAAAGACACACAGGGTATTTAAGTGTCCGGGCTGCTCACAGAAAATCAGAGTTCCGAGAGGCAAAGGCAGGATTAGTATCAAGTGTCCTAAGTGCAGAATTGAATTTATAAAAAGAACATAAAAAAATGCCGGTTGAACATCAAAGTTCTTCCGGCATTTTCCAATTGTCAGCCTGTTTTTCATATTCGCTGGCATTATTGTTATATGTATCGGCAAGTACATCATCGCCATGTGCAACAGCTTCTGAGGCAAGAGTGGTGTAGCATTGTGCAAGCCTTCTTAATGGAATGTCACCGCTTGTTCTTATGTCAAGAACGCTCTCTGTTTCACTGCTGGCATTGATATACCATAAGACAGCCTCAGATATGTCGTTTTTATTGAAAAAATAGTCGCCAATTTCCAGACAGATTTCAGAACATGGCGATACAGCAACATTTTTAAGTGCAATCTTAAAAAAATCATCGCTAAGATTTTTAAGACGGTACATTCTGGCAAGGACGCATGATATTGCTTCAAGACAGTCATTGTCTGTATATTCGTATATGAGTCGTCTGGTAAATATATCATAAAATTCTTCAAAGTCATCATCGCTTCCTGATATGAGCAATTCTTTGCAAAACATTCTAAGAACATAGTTTTCAAGATGTGTTCCATTATCAATTGATTTTTTGAATATTGAAAAATCTCTTTTTGAATGAGATGACTGCGGCATATGCAGAATTTCAATGTCACTGTCAAATATCACGGGCTGCAGGCGCACTGTTTCGTGTATCGGTGAAATCCATGTAAATGTGCGAAGACGTTTATACAATTTTGGACGCAGTTCTTTTTTGGAATTATAGACTGTATTGTGTGAACAGTTGACATATTTCATCTGTACGATATCAATCTCCGGCAGTAGAACTGACTTTAACCGCATAAATAAATTACGGTTGTAATCATCAAGAACTTCGTCGGCATCAGCAGAGAAAATGTAATCGCATGATGCTTTTGAAAATGCAAAATTTCTTGCTTCGGAAAAATCACCTGTCCATTCAAAATCATATATTTTATCGGTGTATCCGGCAGCAATATTTTTTGTGTTATCCGTTGAGCCGGTATCAACAATTATTATTTCATCAAAAAGTCCGCTGTATGAGTCAAGACAGCGTTTAAGAACGGATTCTTCATTTTTGGCTATCATACACATAGATATAGATATCATAGAAACTCCTTATTAATCAAAAATGTATCTGATATGATTATTTTGCATACGAAAAAGATTAAAGTCAATACTTTTCTTGATTTAAGTCTGCGTTGAAAGTATAATAATATAAAGGTAAAAATTATGGAAGAATATATTGAAAATGAACGCTTCAATGCGGCAAAAGAAAAGATTATAGGTAAAAAGCATAATGATAAAGGAATCGGAACGCTTTCAGAAAAGACTGTTCACGGTGTGTTGAAACATTTTTTTGAACCCGATGAGGATTGCCATGAAGTGGCACTTAACGGTTATTTTGCTGATATATACAATGACAGCGGTGTTATAGAGATTCAGACAAGACAACTTAACAAGCTAAGAGAAAAGCTTGCGGTATTTCTTAATTATTATCCTGTCACAGTCGTTTATCCGATGCCGGCTAACAAATGGCTTTCGTGGATAAATCCTGAGACGGGGGAGACCGGAGGACGAAGAAAGTCGCCGAGACATTTTACAATATATGATTCTTTTTTTGAACTTTACAAGATAAAATCATACCTGAAAAACCCTAATCTGACGATAAAGCTTGTTCTTATGGATGTTGAGGAATATAAGCTTCTCAATGGCTGGGATAATTCAAAGAAAAGAGGAGCGTGGCGGTATGACAGAATTCCCGTAGGAATCCGGGAGATTGTTGTGCTTGAACAGCCTGAGGATTATATGCAGTTTGTTCCATATGAACTGGAAGATGGATTTACATCAAAAGATTTTGCAAGAGTGTGCAGAATAAATAAAAGCACGGCAGGTCTTGCACTTAATATCCTTAATTATATGGGAATGGTAAAAAGAACAGGGAAACAGGGAAATTCGTATATTTATGAAGTTGAATAAAAGGAGGATGTTTGAGATGAAGAAAAATGAAGATGGAATAGGAACTTTTTTTAGGAAGATGCAGGGGAGCTATATTGTTATGGCTGTCGCATACGTTGTATTCGGACTCAGTCTGCTTGTTAAGCCTGAGTTATCAACAACAGTTATATGTTATGCAATCGGTGCAGTATGTGTCATTTATGCAGTTGCAAATCTTATCAAATATTTTACAGGCAGCATGAACCGAATGTATATTGAGCCAGATTTTGTTCTTTCGGTTATCATATGTGTATTCGGTATTGTGACAATTGTAAGACCATCAGTAATTATATCAATACTGCCATTTATAGTGGGCATTGTACTTGTGTTCAGTGGGCTTATCAAAGTTCAGGACGGAATTAATCTTAAAAGATTTAATTATGACAGATGGTTTCTTGTATTGGGATTTGCTGTTATATCTGTTATTTTAGGCATTGTCGTACTTCTTAATCCATTTGGAACAGGTCTTCTTTTTACAAGAATTGTCGGACTTTTCTTTACAGTTGACGGTGTACTCAGTATTTCAAGCATTGTCATGCTTAGAAAAAACGGCAAATTTTATTAAAAGTTATTCAGTTGAAAAGGAATTGATATGTATGTTATAAAGGGCAGTGCTCTGCGTATTTCAGTAAGAAATCTTGTGGAGTTTTTATGCCGCGGCGGTGATATAGATGCGGGAAGCGGTTTGGGCACAGATGTTACAGCGATGCAGGAAGGAGCAAGAATCCACAGACTTATCCAGCACAGGATGGGAGCAAAATATCACGCAGAAGTACCTTTAAAGTATAAATGTGATTATGATGAATACAGTATAAGCATTGAGGGCAGGGCTGATGGTATAATCTGTGATATGGATGAAGATGAGGATGGGAATAAGACACCTGTATCTGATGTTATCATAGATGAAATTAAAACAATGCAGACAGATGTGACAAAGATGAAAGAGGCTGTATATGTCCATAAGGCACAGGCAATGTGCTATGCATACATATATGCCACACAGCATAATCTTGAGAAAATTACAGTCCAGATGACATATTGCAATTCGGAAACGGAAGAAATAAAAAGATTTGCAGAAGATTTTTCATATGATGAGATAAATAAGTGGTATGAAAATCTGATGAAACAGTTTAAAAAGTGGACGGATTTTATATTTGAACAGAGACAATTAAGACAGGAATCGATAGGAAATCTGGAGTTCCCTTTTGAATATAGAGAGGGACAAAGAGAACTTGTGGTCAGTGTATACAAGACGATAAACCGTGGAAAGACTTTGTATATACAGGCACCGACAGGGGTCGGGAAAACAATTGCAACAATATTTCCGGCTGTTGCCGCCATGGGACAGAACAAGGCTGATAAAATATTTTATCTTACATCAAAAACGATAACACGCACAGTTGCAGAAAATACATATGTATTGTTAAGAGAAAATGGACTGCATTTCAGGACAGTTACGCTTACAGCAAGAGATAAGATATGTATGGCAGAAAAAAGAGAATGTAATCCGGCAAACTGTGAGTATGCCAAAGGTCATTTTGACCGTGTAAATGATGCGATTTTTGATGCGATATCCAATAATGAAGTTATAGACAGGACATGCATAGAAAAATATGCATTAAAACACAGAGTGTGTCCGTTTGAGATGAGCCTTGATATTTCATACTGGTGTGACGGCATAATCTGTGATTACAATTATGTATTTGACCCGAATGTTGCACTGAAAAGGTATTTTGGTGAAAAAGTAAAAGGTGATTATATATTTCTTGTTGATGAAGCACATAATCTAGTTGACAGAGCCAGGGAAATGTATAGTGCATCAATAGTAAAAGAAGATTTTCTTGAGATAAAAAAACTGCTTAAGACAACGGATGCAGGGTATATAGATAAAAGACTTGTGTCATGGCTTGATAAATGTAATAAAAGTCTTCTTGAAATGAAAAGAGAGTGTGATGATTACAGGGTTTTTGGTGATATATCTTCATTTAAAAGACTGCCGGAATATCTTGAATATCTTTCAATGGGAATATCATCATTTCTCGATAAAAATAAGAAGTTTGAAAAAAAGGATGAACTTCTCGAATTCTTTTTTAAGATAAAACATTTTCTTGCGATGTATGACTGTGCAGATGAAAAATATGTAATATATTGCGAGCATGATGATGAAGGGAATTTTGTGCTGCGTCTGTATTGTGTTGACCCGTCCGGAAATATATCAGACAGGATTTCCATGGGATGCAGTACAATATTTTTTTCGGCAACGCTTCTGCCTGTCAATTATTACAAAGAAATGCTGTCAGGAGAGATTGATGATTATGCTGTATATGCACATTCGCCTTTCAAAGCTGAGAAAAAATGTATAGTTGCTTCAAAAGATGTGAGCAGCCGTTATACAAGACGCAATGATAATGAATACGAAAAAATCTGCCGTTATATATATGAGACTGTCAATGCAAAAAAAGGTAATTATATGGTATTTTTCCCATCATATGGATATATGGAAAATGTAAAGAATATGTTTATGGAAAATTACAGCTGCCGTCCGGCAGAAACAGCTTTTACAGCCGGAGAAGACATCTGTGGGAAAAAGGATTATATAAATATATATATTGCGACACAGAGAAATGGAATGAATGAAGAAGACAGGGAACAGTTTTTAAAACTTTTTGAAGAAGAAAAATTTGATGGGTCTCTTATTGGAATGTGTGTTACAGGAGGTATATTTTCTGAGGGGATTGATTTAAAGAACGACAGTCTTATAGGTGCTGTAATTGTCGGAACAGGGCTTCCTATGATATGCAGGGAGAGAAATATTTTAAGAGATTATTTTGATGCAAATGAAAAAGACGGATATTCATATGCCTATGTTTATCCGGGAATGAACAAGGTACTGCAGGCAGCAGGCCGTGTTATAAGAACAGATGAGGACAGGGGAGTGATAGAACTGCTTGATGACAGGTTTCTTCGTCCTGAATATCAGAAAATGTACCCGAGGGAATGGGAAAATGTTATTTCGGTAAGAAGAGAAAATGTCAGAAAACAGCTTGATATTTTTTGGAAAAACTAAAAAATATAAATATTTATATAAATTTAATAGTGCATTATGATGCATTGTAATGTATAATCATAAGTAAGATATACGGTGAAAGGGATGGTAACTGTATGGATGATAAGTTTAGAGAAAAAGTTAAAAGAGCCATAGAAGACGGCACTTACAAACAGGAACTTGAAAAGATGAACTTTGACAGATTCCAGTCAATAGAGATTCAGAAAGGAATACAGTCCCATGTTGATGTTTTAAAATATGCTTCGCCTGAATTTGATGCGGCACAGATGAAGTCTATAAGACTTGCACTTGAGGATGGAATGGATGTTGAGGCATTCGCAAAGCCTGAATATGATTATATCCAGATGGAAGAGATTAAGAGTGCAATAAAAGACGGAATGGATGTCGCACAGTTATGTAATCCGCTGTTTGATTTTTCAGTTATGCGTGAAATAAGAATGGCAGGAGATTATCAGAAGCGTATATTAAAATTTGCTGATGAAGGCTGTGACAGCGGGGTGCTGAAGCAGATAAGGCTTGCAGCACAAGCGGATGTCAATATTGATTTTTATGTTCAGGAAGGATATGACGAATATCAGCTTAATGAGATAAGGCTTGGCCTTATGCACTGTGTTGATGTTAATAAGTATCTGTATCATGAATATAACGGGGAACAGATGAAGCAGATAAGGCTTGGACTTGAACAAAAAGTGGATGTTTCAAAATACTCAATGACGGGATTTTCATCAACACAGATGGAACAGATAAGGCTGGCATTAAAAGACGGGCTTGATGTTGAGGAATACGGTGACCCATTTGTTGAGGCACTCCAGATAAAAGACTGGCGTGAGGGTAAGGTTCCTGAAGCACCGAGACAGCCGGATGAGAATCAGTCAAAAGAGATTCTTGCTGGACTTGAAAAAGGACTCGATGTAAGCCTGTATGCGGATACAGATTACAGTGCAGAACAGATGAGACAGATAAGGCTTGGTCTTGAGGATAATCTTGATGTCTCGCCTATTCTTGATAAGAATTTAAGTGCAGAGCAGATGTGCAAGATAAGACGGAGTTTAAAGTAAAAGGTGGTGGCAGGTATGGATAATACAAGTAAAGATTCACTTGAACAATTAAATAAAGACATCCTGGTATCTATTGCTGATGACTGTATGACTGCATATATCTGCCTTAAAAATCCGGGAACGGAAATCTGCTATGGTTATGAAGATGTTAAAAAAGCACTGGCAGATGCCGGTGTAAAAATGGGAATCAATGATGAACTTATCCACAGAATTTTATCGGAAAAAAGATATAACAGTATGGAAACAGTGGCAGAAGGAAAACATGTTGAAGACGGTGAAGATGCAAGATATCAATTATTTTTTAATACAGATGTCAGTAACAAGCCGGTAATACGTGAAGATGGTTCGGTCGATTATTATAATCTGAGACTTTATGAACTTGTGAGCGAAGGAGACAAGCTTGCAGAATATATACCTCCTACAAAAGGTGTGTTTGGATATGACGTAAGGGGTAAGCTTCTTGTGCCAAAACCGGGCAAACCTAAGACAAAGTTAAGAGGAAAAGGATTTACCGTATCGGAGGATGGCAATACATATTATTCAGCTATTGACGGAAAAGTTGAATACAGGAATACGGACCTTAATGTTATTGGGGTTTTGCAGATAGAAGGTGATGTTGATCTTAATATAGGTAATGTTGATTTTAACGGTGATGTTGAAATAAGCGGCAATGTTATAAGTGGGGTTTCTGTTACTGCAAAAGGAAATGTTACGGTTGGCGGCTTTGTTGAAGGTGCTGTCATAAAAGCGGATAAAGATATTATTTTAAAGAAAGGCTCTAACGGAAAAGGCGTTGCCAAGATAGAGGCAAAAGGCAATGTCACAGCGAGCTTTCTTGAAAATCTGCGTGTTTACTGTGATGGCAATGTATATTCTAATTCGATTCTTAACTGTGAAATATCAGCAAAAGGAAAGGTTATTGTTTCGGGGAGCAAAGGCGTCATATATGGTGGTGATGTAACAGGAATGCTTGGTGTTGAGTCAGCATCAATCGGTAACTCGTCAAATGTTTCTACGATTGTAAGAATAGGTGCTGCAAAGCAGGTACATAAAGATTATCAGGATACGCTTGTGAAGTTAAAAGAAATTACAGCTGAGATAGATACGCTTGAGATTGTAACACATAAGTATGAAAGGCTGCGTGAAGCCGCACCGGAAAGATTTGACAGGGAAAATTATAATAAAATTATACAGTCAAAGATAATAAAAAATTCGCAGAAAGCCAAACTTCAGGAAGAAAATAAGCAGCTTTTTGACCTCATAAAAGAAGCGACAGTTTCGGGAGTAACAGTTTATAAGACATTATATCCTGGTGTGAGGATTTATGCGGAAAATGTTATATATGATGCCCAGACGGAAAGAAACCATATCCGTCTAAGAAGAGGCGGGGATGCAATGAGAATTATTGAACTGGGCGATGATGAGTAAAGATTAACTGCCGCTTTACGGCAGCAGAATTGGAGTTTATATGATACAGGAAGTGGTTTCAGTAGATTTGCCGGTACATGAAAGGCTTGTTATAAAAAAGAACCGTCTTGAGCCTGAAAATATGACAGGAAAAGAAAAGAGGATTTCTATAGTTACAGGCACTCATGGTGATGAGCTTGACGGGCAGTATATCTGCTATGAGATAATAAAAAAGATACAGATGTATCCGGAAAAACTAAAAGGAATAGTTGATATATATCCGGATGTTAATCCGTTGGGAATTGATATGGGTTCAAGAGGAATTCCGATGTTTGACCTTGATATGAATAGAGTCTTTCCGGGAGATAATAATGGTGCAGTAGCTGAATATACTGCTGCCGGTCTGATTGATGATATTATAGGCAGTGATTTCTGCCT
Source organism: Lachnospira hominis (ex Hitch et al. 2025) (assembly GCF_040096395.1). Lineage (NCBI taxonomy): Bacteria > Bacillati > Bacillota > Clostridia > Lachnospirales > Lachnospiraceae > Lachnospira > Lachnospira hominis (ex Hitch et al. 2025). Next base: position 24,456 of record NZ_JBBMES010000023.1, read on the forward strand.
TGATATTCATTCAAGCAATATATTCTTAAAAGAAATGCCACAGCTTAGAATGACAGAGGAAAATAAAGATAAGCTTCTGCCATATGCAAAAAAGCTGAATGCTGATTTTATATGGATATATTCTTCTAAGACAGTTCTTGATGCAACACTTGCATACAGCCTTAATAATATGGGAGTTCCGACACTTGTTGCTGAGATGGGAGTTGGACACAGAATTAATAATGAATACTGTCAGCAGCTTATTGAAGGTATATTTAATCTGATGACAGAGCTTGAAGTATGGGATGATGCACCTGTAAATGTCAGGAATTCTATAGTTTCAACGGAAGGACAGGTGAGTTTCATATCTGCTGCGGGAAGCGGAATATTTGTTTCATCCATTAATTCTATGGGAACGATAGGAATGGGAACACATATAGGAGATATTATAGAACCTATAACTGGAAAAGTAATCCAGCGAATAGAGTCGCCTACTGATGGCATAATATTTTCGTTAAGGGAACACCCGGTTGTTTACAAGGGAGCATTAATTGCCCGTGTATATGGTGGAAGAAAGCAGGAGTAAGATTTGAGAAAAGAAGTTTTATATACATTAAAAGGATTATACAGGGAAGATTTTGAGATAGAAGGATACAGATTCGGGGGCGGAGAGAAATCAGCATGTATAGTGGGTGCAATGCGTGGCAATGAGATGCAGCAGCTCTATATCTGTTCTCTTCTTATTAATGCATTAAAAGAACTTGAGGCACATGGTTCGATTACACATAATCATGAGATTCTTGTGATTCCGTCGGTAAATAAATATTCGATGAATGTAGGAAAAAGATTCTGGGCTATTGACAATATTGATATTAACAGAACATTTCCGGGAGATGCACAGGGCGATACGACAAAACAGATTGCTGCAGCATTGTTTGAGAATGTTAAAGGATACAATTACGGTATTCAGTTTGCAAGCTTTTATATGCCGGGTGATTTTATTCCGCATGTAAGGATGATGGAGACGGGGTATCAGAGTGCAAGTCTTGCAAATCTTTTCGGCTTGCAATATGTTGTTATCAGAAAGCCTAAGCCAATGGATACGGCTACGCTTAATTACAGCTGGCAGATGAACGGAACTAATGCCTTTTCGATATATACCAATGCGACGGACACGATTGATGATAAATCGGCAAGACAGGCAGTATCGTCTGTTCTTAGATTCCTTACAAGAATGGGAATTTTAAAATATAATAATCACAGCGGCTATATAGCAAGCGTGATTAACGAGCATGAGCTTCTTGCTGTAAAGACTTATGACGGTGGTTTTTACAGGAGACTGAAATCACCGGGGGATCCGGTATTCCACGGAGATATAATAGGTGAAGTAATAGATCCGTTTGAGGGTTTTGTGAAGTCGCAGATTGTATCACAGACAGACGGAATTGTATTTTTTGCACATACAGCACCTACAGTTATGGGAAATCAGGTAGTATACAAAATTATACGAAGAATGCATGAATAAAATCTGATATTTCTAACTAATGGTGGGATTGTTAAATACAAATAAATGTGTTAATATAAATTTTATTATTGTATCGGTTATCCGGCAATAAATATTCTAATCATACAAAGGTTAGCAGGAGGATTATGATGAGCGGCGTTAAGAGAGTTTTTGTTGAAAAGAAGAAACCGTATGCTGTTAAAGCAAAGGAACTTTATGATGAGATAACAGATTATCTCGGTATTAAGACTGTTACCGGTGTAAGAGTTCTTATAAGATATGATATTGAAAATCTGTCAGATGACACTTATAAGAAAGCACTTACAACTGTATTTTCAGAACCACCGGTAGATGATGTATATGAGATGCAGTTTGAATCAGGCAATGATGATTATGTATTCTCGGTTGAGTACCTTCCTGGACAGTTTGACCAGAGAGCGGATTCAGCAGAACAGTGTGTAAAGTTTTTTAATGAAAATGAAATACCGGTCATTAAGACAGCTACAACTTATGTAATCAGTGGAACATTGACAGATGAGCAGAAAGAAAAGATTAAAGAACTCTGCATTAACCCTGTTGATTCAAGAGAAGCTGACAGCAAGATACCTGATACACTCGTTACAGAATTCAAGGTTCCTGCTGATGTAATTATTTTTGACGGATTTAAAGATATGGCAGAGGCAGATTTGAAGGAGTTATATGATTCACTTGGCCTTGCCATGACATTTAAAGATTTCATCTTTATACAGGAATATTTTAAGAACGAAGAAAAAAGAGACCCTTCTATGACGGAGATAAGAGTGCTTGATACATATTGGTCAGACCACTGCCGTCATACAACATTTGCGACAGAACTTAAAGATGTTAAGTTCAAAGATGGTTTTTACAGAAAGCCTATGGAAGATACATATAAGAAGTATCTTTCTGACAGAGCAGAGATTTATAAGGGAAGAAAAGATAAGTTTGTATGCCTTATGGATCTTGCCCTTATGGCAATGAAGAAGTTAAAGGCAGAAGGCAAGCTTAACGACCAGGAAGAATCAGATGAAATTAATGCATGCAGTATAGTAGTTCCTGTAACTATAGATGGCAAGGAAGAAGAGTGGCTTGTTAATTTCAAGAATGAAACACATAATCATCCTACAGAAATTGAACCATTTGGTGGTGCTGCAACATGTCTTGGCGGTGCTATAAGAGATCCATTGTCAGGACGTACATATGTATATCAGGCAATGCGTGTAACAGGTGCAGCAGATCCTACAAAGCCTATGTCAGAGACACTTCACGGCAAGCTTCCTCAGAAAAAGCTTGTAACAGGTGCAGCACATGGTTACAGTTCATATGGTAACCAGATTGGTCTTGCAACAGGTTATGTAAAAGAGATTTATCATCCTGACTATGTAGCTAAGAGAATGGAAATCGGTGCAGTTATTGCGGCAGCTCCAAGAAGTGCCGTAAAGAGAGAAAATTCAGATCCGGGTGATATTATAATTCTTCTCGGTGGACGTACAGGACGTGACGGCTGTGGCGGTGCTACAGGTTCATCTAAAGTTCATACAGAAAAGTCTATCGAAACATGTGGAGCAGAGGTACAGAAAGGTAATGCACCTACAGAGCGTAAGATGCAGAGACTTTTCAGAAGACCTGAAGTTACAAAGCTTATTAAGAAATGTAACGATTTTGGTGCAGGTGGCGTTTCGGTTGCAATCGGAGAGCTTGCTGCCGGACTCAGAGTTTCACTTGATAAGGTTCCTAAAAAGTATGAAGGTCTTGATGGAACAGAGCTTGCCATTTCTGAATCACAGGAAAGAATGGCTGTTGTAATTGACCCTAAGGATGTTAGAGCATTTCTTAATTATGCGGCAGAAGAAAACCTTGAGGCAGTTGAAGTTGCAACTGTAACAGAAGAACCAAGACTTGTACTTGAGTGGAGAGGCAAAGAGATAGTTAATATTTCAAGAGCTTTCCTTGATACAAACGGTGCTCATCAGGAGACATCTGTTCTTGTTGATATTCCTTCAAAAGAAGATTCATATCTTAAGTCTTCAAAGATAGAAGATGTAAGAGGCAAGTGGTTAAAAGTTCTTTCTGACCTTAACGAGTGTTCACAGAAAGGTCTTGTTGAAAGATTTGATGGTTCAATCGGAGCCGGTTCTGTATACATGCCATTTGGCGGCAAGTATCAGCTTACAGAGACACAGGCAATGGTAGCAAAGCTTCCTGTACTTAAAGGAAAGTGCGATACAGTTACAATGATGTCTTATGGATTTGACCCTTATCTTTCTAAGTGGAGTCCATATCACGGTGCTATATATGCTGTTACAGATTCAGTTGCAAAGATTGTTGCGGCAGGCGGTGATTTTAACAAGATAAGATTTACTTTCCAGGAATATTTCAGAAGAATGACAGAAGACCCATCACGTTGGAGCCAGCCATTTGCAGCACTTCTCGGTGCTTATGAGGCACAGCTTGGATTTGGACTTCCATCAATCGGCGGTAAAGATAGTATGTCAGGTACATTTGAAGAGATAGATGTTCCGCCAACACTTTGTTCATTTGCTATAGATGTGGCAAAAGAAGGTGACATTATCACACCTGAATTAAAGACTCCGGAAAATGTTCTTGTTAAGTTTGATATAGAACATGATGAATATGATATTCCTGTATTTGAACAGGTTAAGGCACTCTACAACAGTATCCATGAACTTACTGAAAATGGTACAATCGTATCTGCTTATGTATGTGATGCAAATGGTTTTGTTCCTGCACTCTGCAAGATGGCATTCGGTAACAAGCTTGGATTTGCATTAAACAGTGATTTGAAAGAAGAATCATTATTTGCACCTGCATATGGATGTATAGTTGCCGAGGTTGCAAAGGATAAGCTTGATAATATTAAGACAGCTTATACAAAGCTTGGTGAAGTTAAAGAAAAAGCTGCATTTACATATAAGGAAGTTTCAATCAATGTAGAAGAGGCATTAAGTGTATGGGAAGACAAGCTTGAAAAGGTATTCCCTACAAAGGTTTCAAAGGAGACAACTTCTATTGAGACAAAGCTTTTTAATGCTGAAAATGTACATGTATGCAAGAATAAGGTTGCAAAGCCTACAGTATTTATTCCGGTATTCCCGGGTACAAACTGTGAGTATGACAGCACAAAGGCATTTGAAAGAGCTGGAGCAGATGTTATTGTAAAGGTATTTAAAAACCTTGATGCGGCAGGTATCAGAGAGTCTGTTGATGAGTTTGAGAAAGCAATCGCACAGTCACAGATTATTATGTTCCCTGGTGGATTCTCAGCAGGTGATGAGCCTGATGGTTCAGCTAAGTTCTTTGCCACTGCATTCAGAAATGCAAAGATGAAAGAAGCAGTTGAGAAACTTCTCAATGAGCGTGACGGTCTTGCACTTGGTATCTGTAACGGTTTCCAGGCACTTATCAAGCTTGGACTTGTTCCAAACGGAGCAATTACAGGTCAGAATGAGCAGTCACCTACACTTACATTTAATACAATCAACCGTCATATATCTAAGATGGTATATACAAAGGTTGTAAGTAATTTAAGCCCATGGCTTGCAGGTGCTGAGCTTGGCGGTGTTTATTGCAATCCTGCTTCACACGGTGAAGGAAGATTTGTTGCACCTAAGGAATGGCTTGACAAATTATTTGCAAACGGACAGGTTGCAACACAGTATTGTGACATCAACGGCAATATTTCAATGGATGAGGAGTGGAATGTCAATGGTTCATATATGGCTATTGAAGGTATCACAAGTCCTGACGGAAGATGTTTAGGTAAGATGGCACATTCAGAAAGACGCGGTGATGGCGTTGCAATTAACATTTATGGTGAGCAGGATTTGAGAATATTTGAATCAGGCGTAGCATATTTTAAGTAAGATTATTATCCCTGAAAATCTGGTATAATATGCCTGGTTTTCAGGGATTTTGCTTCGCAAAGGAAGGAAGATTTATGAAGGTTTTAAGAGGATTTGTTCTGTGCTTATATTGTCTGATGCTTGCAATTACAGGTGTGTCGTTTCTTATGGGGAGTACATGTAAGGCAGCAATATCGGATATAGTTGTATACAAAAGTGAGGATAAGATAACAGATGCGATTGCGTCAGTATATCCTAATCTCAAAGGCGATGAGCTTGATAAAGTGTTTGATTATCTTGAAAATGACAAAGATTTAAGGAAAATAGCTGATATGTATGTTGATGCTGCAATAAAGGTTGCATCATCCAATAAAAATAAGGATAAGACTCTTGAGGAAATGCTTAGTGAAACGCAGACATCAGAGATGAATAATGCAGTCTCTTCATTTACGGATAATCTTGTAAGTAAGGTTTTTGGAGATGAAGCAAATAATATAAGCGGCATTGCAGCCACATTATATAACGCTGTAAAACAGTCTGTTTCATTGAAAGTTACAGAAGCAGTGTCGTATTATACGGCTGGAGTTGTGGATGGAATGAGCACAAAGCAGCGTATGATTATTAAAATATATGTAATGTTTACATCTGTTGCAGCTCATGTGATATGTATAATCCTTACAGTTATTAACGCACTTTTGATATTTGCGGCATACAAAGAAAAAGCAGGAGTTATAAGAGGTCTGGGACTTGGAACGACAGCAGGAGGCCTTGTATTATTTATTCTGTCTAAAATGTTTGTAAATGTCGGAATGAGGCTCAGTAACAGGATGGTGGGAAGAACAGTTGGTTTTTCAATGAATGGCTGGTATCTGTTCAGTGGCATCTGTGTGGCAGCCGGTGTTGTTATGATTGTTGTGGCACAGGTTATAAAGAAAAATAATAATTAAAAATTACAGGTAGGAGGAAATTAATATGACAGAAGTTGTATTGGGAAGCACAGAAATTAAGGTTAATAAAAACGGTTTCGGGGCATTGCCGATTCAGAGAATAAGCCATGAAGATGCCGGAGAACTTCTTAAAATGGCATATAATGCGGGAATTAATTTTTTTGATACGGCAAGATTTTATACTGACAGTGAAACCAAAATCGGAGAAGCACTTGGAGATGTGCGTGAAAATATTTATATTGCAACAAAGACAGCAGCACAGAATTCTGATGATTTCTGGAAAGATTTAAATACAAGTCTTAATAATTTAAAAACGGATTATATTGATATTTATCAGTTCCACAATCCGTCATTTTGTCCTAAGCCGGGAGACGGAACAGGACTTTATGAGGCTATGCTTGAAGCAAAGGCACAGGGGAAAATCCGACATATAGGAATTACAAACCACAGGCTTAATGTTGCAAATGAAGCTATAGAATCAGGCTTATATGAGACATTGCAATTTCCGTTTAATTATCTTGCAACAGAAAAAGAACATGAGCTGGTAGAAGTCTGTCGCAGTAAAAATATGGGATTTATTGCTATGAAAGCACTTTCGGGAGGGCTTATAACCAATTCAAAAGCGGCATACGCATATCAGGCAGAATATGATAATGTTCTTCCTATATGGGGTGTACAGAGAAAGTCAGAACTTGAGGAATTTATAAGTTATATAGATAATCCGCCTGTTATGGACGATGAGATTCGTGCGGTTATAGAAAAAGATAAGAAAGAGCTTGCCGGTAATTTCTGCCGGGGCTGCGGATACTGTGTTCCGACATGTCCGGCTCACATTGAAATTAACAACTGTGCAAGAATGTCACTTCTTCTTCGCCGTTCACCATCAGAGCTTCAGCTTACAGAAGCGGTTCAGGCAAAGATGAAAAAAATAGAAGACTGTATACATTGTGGACAATGTTCGGCACACTGTCCTTACGGTCTTGATACACCAACACTTCTTGAAGAAAATTACAAGGATTATAAAGAGGTTCTTGCCGGAAAGAAGATTTGAATGTAGCTGAAATATAGAAAATATGAGTATTCATGACGCGGAAATTTCCGCGTCTTTTTTTGTATTGCAGTGATGAGAAAAAGCAGAAACATTATGATGCTATTATATGATTTAAAATATCTATGATATATAATAAATATCATAAGAAGTTTATAAATGTAAAATTATATACCTTTGGTTGCAAATGCAGTACCGTTCGTTACAAGGCTATTGCACATAAAAATTATATGTGATATGGTACAAATATGGAGGGGGATTTTAAAATATATTTTATGAAATATAAGGGGGTACATATGAATATAGCGATATGCGATATTGATAAAGAATTTGCGTCAATTATTAAATTAAAGATAGAGGAGAAACTTGGTAGTGTTGATGTGGATATTTATACAGACAGTAAATTGCTTATGCAATCAGACAAAGTATATGATTGCGTGTTTCTGTACATGGATATGCCGGATATAAATGGTATTGATATGGCAAGATGCATAAGAGAAAAATATACATTTACAAAGATGATATTTATATTATCAAAACTGGATGCAGTAGTTGAAGTTATGAAATATAATCCGTATCGATTCATAAGAAAAGAACACTTGGAGGAAGATATTAAAGAGGTAATTGCAGTTTTAAAAGAAAAAAGTGAAGAGGAACTGCAATATATTAATTTTAAGATTCTGGGAGAGAGAAAACCGCTAAGATTTAATATAAAAGATATAGTGATGTTTGAAGTATTTCGTCACGAATTGAAAATAAAACTGGAAGATAAAGAGGTTCGTATAAAAGCTACATTAGAAATTCTTGAAAAAACTTTGGAGGCGAAAGGTTTTATCAGGGTACATAAAAGTTACATTGTAAATTATCTTTGGATAGAAGATATAATCAGAAATGAGGTTATATTAAATAACGGGCAAAGAGTTCCTTTAAGCAGGCAGAAAAAACAAACGGTTATTCAGAGATTAAACAGTTTACGGTCAAACAAAAATTAATGTTTGCATTTGGGGCAAAAAAAGTGCAGTTGGGGCAAGTTGTATTGACATAAATACAATGGCATATATAATGAAATTATAAGTAATGTTTGAGTGTAGAATTGAGGGAGGGTTTTTATGAAGAGAAAAATATTATTGGTATTTTCAATATTGTTATTATTTTTGATTTCATGTGGTCAAGATAAAAATAAGGATGTTGATGAACAATTAACGGAGCCTGAATATGAGACGACAAGTGTTGAAGCAAAGGAAATAAAAGAAGGCATTAAAGTTATTGATGGTTGGAAAGTTATTGAATCGGAGGCAAACGGTAAAAAAGTATATGTATATGCACCTTACATAGAAAATAAATTAAAAGGCGTATCATATTGGGAAGACAGCATAGATGTGGATTTTAATATTAATAAGATAATAAATGCCGATATGCCGAATGGGTGTATTGCAACTGAACAAAAAGTCTGGAGTGATAATGTGAATTGTTCATTTCAGCCAAATCTTGGATTGAATGAGTATGATTCGACAAGAGTAAATCCCAAAAATGAATTGCGATATATAAGACCTGTTAAACAATATTATAAAGTGTTAAGTGACAACAATACAGATTTGAACCAGATAACAGAATATACTGCACCGAAAGTAGATGTTCAGGCTGTATCTTTTGCATTATATGAAGATTTTTTGAGTGAAGTTCCCGGCTTGATAGTAAAAGTGTATGGTGTTCCCGTATCAAAGTGGAATTCTGAAGTTGGTGATACCAAGATGTTTTCATATAATCAGATGAGTGAATTTGACAAAAAGATTGAATCGGGGAATTTAACAGGGTGTGATGAGCTGTTATCAAAAAAGATTTCCAAAACAGGAGTTTATTATATAGATTATACGGAAATTCCTGACAATGATAATTATGCACAATATTATCTTGTATATGAATTTGACAAATCAATAGAATGTATATTTAAAATAAGTTCTTTTATGACATATACAATAAATGACAGTGATTCTTATAATACATGGAAGAAGGAAAATATTGAGCGGTTACTGAATTAAAAGCGGGGTGATGTGATTGCATGTAAATAATATTATAAGACTTGTATACAGGAGTATTACAAAGAAACTGTTTGTGACGGTAATGCTTTTTTGTATTAATTTTATTTCTTTTTATATGGTTGATATAGTTGCAACTTCATATTTTGGTACAAAATATGCAATAAATGAAACGACAAAAATGTTTTCCAGTGATATAAATAATATTAATTATGTATGTGCAGGAGGAACTGATGCAACATATGAGGATGGCAGGAAATTAACCGAGTATGTGGAAAAGCTTGATGAAGTTGAGAAAAGCGGATATTTTTCGGAAGGAGTGGCACAAGGTTTAGATAATGATTTGAGAATTCCTGTTGTTATTGCAGACACAAAAATACAACAAATCGGTAATTTAAAATTGAGCAATAAATTAAAAGAGGCAATGCAGAATGTGCCGCAGGGTTATCAGTGCATGCTGCTTGGATATAATTATAAAAATAAAGTTAATATAGGTGATATATTTAGTGCATCTATATATAAAAATGATAAATGTATTGTTGTAGGATTTCTGCAAAAAGATGCAATGTGGCCTAAGAGAGGAAGATTATTTGATGTTTCGACAGGTGAAGATATATATACTCTTGAAAATTCAGGAATTATAATTACAGATAATTATGAATTATATGATACATCAAAAGTTGCAGATACATCATATGAATATTACTTTTTGGTAAGCGATTATAATAAGGACATTGTATATGATAAAATAAAAGCATTTGCTTCAGAAAATTCAATAACTGCATTAATTGTAAATATTGGGGAAAACATACAAAATAAAATAGAAGAAAACGGATTGTCAAATAATAAAAATATAACGGCTACGGTAATGTTTGTAATTCTTGCGACATTGTCAATGAGTGTGTCTTGTGTTGTCCATTGTATGCTTGATAAAAAAAGTTACGGAACAATGGTTGTATGTGGAATGAAAAAGAAAGAAATTATAAAAATGACTGTATTTTATAACGGATTTTTATTTATTTCATCATCGGTTGCATCATGGCTTTTAAGACAAAAACAAATTTTCGGAAAAATCAATCCGGCAGATTCTCAGCTTGTAACAGGTGTTTTTCGCCTAAATAATATTGCGGGACACATGTATTTTGTGCCGATTCTTATATTGGTTATGATTATATTTATGACGCTAATAACATCTGTAATGCCTGCAATAATAATCAGTAGAATGACACCTGTTGATATGATTTTTGAAAGAGATTAGGTGGCAGTATGAGAAAAATTTTCAGGAAAATATTTCGTTATAAACTTACTTCGATTTTTTTTATTATAGGACAACTTATTATTTATATTACAATTTTTGGGGCATTAGCTGTTTACAACAGGGCATATGATAAAGAAAAAGACCGTATAAATGCTGTTTATAAAAATAGAATAGAACTTGAGATTAATATGTCTAAAAAAGTGGATTTTATGTCTTTTTTTGCTGACAGCACCAATACAGGAAATGCTGTGATTTCGGGGAAATTAGCATTGGGAATACAGGAACTTGGAACTTCTGTACGTTCTGAAATAATAATTATGTCGAATGAGCAAATGAATTATAAGCTGGAATCAGGAAGGCTTCCGGGAGAAAATGCGAAAAACGGAAGGCTTGAAGTTGCTGTAGGAAGAAATAAAGCAAAATTTGCAACAGTGGAGAACGGTAAAAAGTATCTTGTAATTGAAGGTGACAGGTATGAAATATCAGGGATATTGGGCAGTGACAAATCTGATTATTGGGATAATAAGGTCGTTTTGAATATTGCCTGCCTCGGAGATAAGACACTAAACAGTCTTATGAAAAAGATGTCATATACAGTGGAACTTGGAAGTAACAGCTATGAACTTGATGATACATATAAGACGGTTTACGGAAATATAAAAAGCATAGATCAGGATAGTGTAATAAAAGCAAAAAAACTTATTTCAAATGGTGAGAGTACGTTGGAAAAGTCAATGGCAAAAGAAAACATGCAAGTGAATGTAATAACATATATTTTTTGTGTTTTAAATAGTATGATTATATCGGAATTCTGGATAATACAGAGAAGAAAAGAATTTGCTATAAAGAAAGCACTCGGAATGAAAAATTCAAAAATAATTATGGAAATGTTTATTAATATTACAGAGTTAAGCGGTATTTCTTTGATTATGTTTTTGTTATTGAATATTTTATCGAAAGTATTTGTAGGCTCGGCTTTTATAGATATTAAAATTTCATTTATAACGGTTTTGACAGTAATAGCTGCAATTATTGTAACTGTCGTGGCATCGCTTATATATCCTGTGTATAAGATTTTTCATATGAATCCCGCACAGCAGATTTAAACATGGAGGATTTATGATTAGACTTGAAAATGTTATTAAAATATATGGTGAAGATTACGAAAAGAAAATAGCATTGAATAATATATGTCTGGAGATAAAAGATGGTGAATTTGTTGCTGTTACAGGTCCGTCCGGTTCGGGAAAATCAACACTTCTTAATATAATCGGTTGTATGGATATACCAACAAAAGGCAGATATTATCTTGACGATACGGATATTACGTTAAAAACAAAGAGTCAGATAGAGGATATAAGAAAGGAAAAAATAGGCTTTGTATTTCAACATTTTGCATTGATGGATTATTATACGGCATATGAAAATATAGAATTGCCTTTAATAATAAAAAATATAAAGAGAAGTGAAAGAAAAAGGTTAGTTAATGAACAACTGAAATTACTTGGAATAGAGGAAGTAAAGGACCATATTCCCTCGAAAATGTCTGGAGGTCAAAGACAGAGAGTTGCGATTGCCAGAGCGTTGGTGTCGGGTTGTAATATTCTTCTTGCCGATGAGCCGACAGGTGCGTTGGATCAGGCAACAGGAAGAGAAGTAATGGAACTTTTAAAAGAAATTAATAAAAGAGGAACTACGGTAATAATTGTAACGCACGATATTAATATAGCAAATCAGACGGAAAGAATTATTGAAATATGCGATGGGAAAATTAAAAGATAAATATGGGGGAATAGTTGTGGAGCAAAAAATTATAGTCATATATTTGATTTTGATTGTTTGTTTAATTTCAGGCTGTGGTCCGAAAGTTGGAAATGAAAACGGAAAAGGCGAATCTGATAATAATTCGGAAATTGAAATGTCGGATAATAGAAAGAGTACAGATTTTAATATTAGTTATGGGATTGAAGAGGTTAAGCAAAATGATTTTATATTGGAATATAACGGTGAACCTGTAAGTTTACATAGTTTTGTGAATTGCAGTATGGATATTAAAATTGGAATATATTTGTTTGCAGACGGAAGAATACAAAGCTATGAGGATTGTTCAACAAAAGAAGAAGGAATTAATCATATATATGATGTAAAAGCCGGCGAAAAAAAAATAAACGAGATAAAATTTGTTCCGGATATAGGTAATGAAGGGGATGATTTGTCATTAAGATTTTTATTTGTGATAAATCCTGATACAGTTCCTGATAAAGAAAGCTTTGTATATGCTCATGATACAAATATGAATCAGGTATATCCGATTAATATACATATGAATGTAGAGAGTAAAAATAAAGGTGGTACAGAAAAAAATATTGTATTATGTAAAGAAATGACACAAGAAGAGTATGATTCTAAAGTTTATGATAAATACGGAAAATACAGGAATACGTTGGATACAGCAGATTTTGTAATGAAAAATAATAACGATGAGGAAATACAAAATTACATAAAAACAGATAATGGAGTGTTGAATTTTGTAATTGAAGGTTGTGGAGGTAATAACGATTATTATAATATAACGGCATATATAAATGGGGTAGTATTGGAAAAAGATATATTTAATGCTATTTTTCAAATTCAGAGAGGAAGATACATAACAAAAAAAGCATTTGATGTTGACCTGACTAAATTAGATAAGAATAAATATAAATTAGGTGAATATAACAGCTTATTCTTTGTAGCAGTTCCGGAATCTGGAAATAAAAAGAATTTAAGTCAGAGAATAAGGGTGTGTACGTTCGGATATAAGTAAGCATCTAAATAGTATGACTATTTTATATAACAACAGATGTGGGGGTATTTATGAAAAAAGTAATTGCAGGTATATGTTTATTTATGATTTTACTAGTGGGATGTGGTGGAAAAAATAATAATCAGGTGTCAAATGAGGAAAGAAATGCAAATATTCCAGAGGTTATAAAAAATAGTTATACACAAATTGATAATAATATATATGATATATCAAAACTATTTGCTGTAGAAAACAATAATATAATAAGATATAAGGTCTTTTTTGACGCAGGAATGATTGTAATAGAGAATAAAAACAGTGGCTATGAGATATATCCGATTAATTTTGAAGGGGCTGAATTTAGTCAGGAAAATGTGTGTAAAATTGGAAGAGTAAACAGTATATGGCAGTGTGATAAGGGTATTGCAACGGATGTACTTATTGAATCAAGAGATTATTATGATAATACATATGAGAGAAGTGTTTACGAGTTGCAGGAAGACGGCAGTATTAAAAAAAGTGTACTTGGAACATATGATGTAAATGAAAAAAAGAATATATCAAATACCAATAATTATGAAAGCAAATATTTGTATTATTATTTATGCGATGATGAAAAACAAATAAGAAAATATAATATAGAAACAGGTCAAGATGAAATTATTGCAGAAATGAATACGTTAAATATAAGTGTTATAAATAATATTGTACATGGTGAAAGCGGTTATTCGTTTAATGGGAATGGTTTAGCTGAAAATACCGGGAAAGGACAACAGACTCATGGATTGTATGGACAGATTGACAATCAAGGTAATGTAAAAGAAATAATATTTGATTATAATTCAAGTGAGGTATTTACATATAATGGTGGATTAATTATAAAAAATGTGATAAATCCGTTAGAAAATCCTATAACGGTAAATGAAGTCAGAAGTTTATGTTCGGTTAATTTGGAAAATGAAGTCTTGAATATGGAAGATAATAAATGGATTATGAAATATACGTCTGTTGTTTCTGAAAATGGTAAATATATTCTGTTTAGTGATTTGAATAATATTAAAGACAAAGATACAACAACATTTATTATTTATGATATAAAGGAAAATAAGTTTATATACAAAAAAGATATACAAAAACATAAAAATGCTGTAATACAGAATATAAATATATCAGAAAAATACAATGGATTTATATATTCATATTTTGAAGAAGGAATCAGAAAAGCATATTTTTATAAATTTTAAAAGAGGGAATGGGATTGGCAGAATTAATTTTAAAAAATGTGGATTTTTCATATGGAAAAACTAAGGTTTTACAGGATATAAATATTGTACTTGAGAATGGTGTGACAGCTTTATTGGGACCCAACGGAGCTGGGAAAACAACACTTATTAATATAATAATGGCATTATATAAACCCGATAGAGGAGAGGTTATATATGATAATCATAATGTTAGAAAATTAAAAGAATCATATTATGACTATATAGGTTATTTACCGCAGATGCCACAATTTTATAAAAATTTTACTGCGGCTCAGTTTCTTGAATATATGGGAACTTTAAAAGGAATTGAAAAAAAAGAACTAAAAAATAAAATCAATGAGCTGCTTATACTTGTAAATTTAAGAGAAGAAAAAAATAAAAAGATTGGTGCATTTTCAGGCGGCATGAGGCAGAGGCTCGGTATAGCACAGGCATTGCTTAATGACCCACATATTCTTATATTGGATGAACCAACTGCGGGACTTGACCCTAATGAAAGAATAAGATTCCGAAATATAATATCACAGATTGGTAGTTCAAAAATAGTGATATTAGCAACACATATAGTTTCAGATGTGGAATGTATTGCTTCAAAGGCAATATTTATAAAAGACAGGCATGCTGTATTAATTAATAAGCTTTCTGAATTACCGGGAAAAATGCAGACAAATGTTTGGATTACACAGGTTGAAGATGAAAGTAAAATAGAAGAGTATATAGTAAGATATATGGTGTCAAACATACGAATGGTGGAAGATAATAAAAAATATGAACTGAAAATTATATCAGATGAAAAACCTGACGACAACGCAGTTAGGTCGTTGCCGGGACTTGAAGATGCTTTTTTATACTATTATGGAGAGTAGCTTAAATGAAATTTGAAGTTAAAAAACTTGTATGCAAAAGAATAGTATATGTAATTGTAGTATTGTCAATGCTTATAAACGGAATATATTGTTTTAATAGTGCTGACAAAATAAACAGTAAAAAGTATAAAAATGCGTCGGAATGTCAAAAAAATATATATAAAAAAATAGAAGGAAAGATAACACAGGATAAAGCTGATTTTATAAGCACAGAATATGAAAGATTAAAAAAAACAATAGAAAGCGGTGATTATTCAAAAGAATATGATGAGACTACATATTCGGGATATATATTTCTTGATTATAATATATTTAAAGAGATATATGATGAATTTAAATACAATGTAGAATATAAAACAGAGGCAGAAAATATATGTAAAAAAGCGAATGAATGTGAAAAAATATATGAAATAAAAAATAATAAATATTTTGTTGAGTATTATAAAAATTATTCTGTCATATTTTCAAACAGGTATATAGATGAATTTTATGATACAAGAGGTTGGGATATATATTTTAAATACAGCTTTTCAAATTTAATAATAATCATGCTGATTATATTTATCAATTGTGGAATATTTTGTAATGAACGAGAAGAAAAAATGGCAGTTCTTATTATAAGTACATCAAAGGGCAAAACGCATCTTATAAGGAATAAAATTATTGCCGGTGTAATAGTTTCATTAATAATTGCGTGTTTTTTTTATATTGAAGATTTTATTATTTTTATGACCGTGACAAATTTACATGGTTTTGATAATTTAATATATTCTGTAAGAACTTTTAAAATGTGTCCTTTAAATGTAAGTATGTTACAGTTTTGTATTTATATATTTATATGTAAAATTACAGGGATTATTGTGATTTCATCATTAGTTGCTCTTGCGTCTTCAATGTCAGATACAAACTTTGTTTCAAGCGTATTGACGGTTATATTTATTATTGTATTAGTGATTTTCAACAATATTAAAATCAAAACAGATATATTGTGTCTGATAACGCCACAGCTATATCTTAAAGAATATGATATTGTGAAAATTTTTAATAAACCAATATTGAAAACAAATTATAATATGATATTTGCATTATTGATTGTTATAGCTGTATATACAGCAGTGTGGTGGCTGGAGGCTGAATTGGGAAAAGTCATGAAGAAGGAACGTATATGATTAGATGTATTAGTTATGAGTTATATAAGTTTATGGTACAGAAAAAAGGCATAGTGCTTTTTATGGTTTATTTTATTTTTAAAATAATAAGCGTTGTTACAAGTCCCGGAGTTCAGCACAATAAAGAAAATATCAGGCAAAAAATGTATATGGATATATATTACAGCAGGTGGGGAGGAAAATTAGACAGTCAAAAAAACAGTGAAATAGAAAATATGCTGGTTCAAATACAAAATGCACAGAATAAATATGATGATATGATGTCAAAGAAAGTGAATGGAGAACTATTACAGGAAGAATACATGGAAATTACAAAAGAAACATTTCCATTAATTCAGCAAAGCACAATATTTGAACAGTTTTATAAAAGCTACAGTTATTGTAAAAATGAGTCAAATGGAGGCTGGCTTATAAAAGCTAATGCCTGGCAGATATTATTTGGATTGCAAAAAATAGATTATGTATTGGCAATAATAGCAATATTGGCGGGAACAATGATTTTTTCATCGGAATTCGGTTATCGCGGACTTGAAGAAATTATAAAAACTACACATTATGGAAAAAATTATATTTTGTTATCTAAAATTGTATGTCTGATAATAGTATCGTTTTTAGTTGAAATGATTTCAGTAGTTGCTGAGTTTACCGGAGTGGCGGTGTTTTTTGATTTTACATTTGCAAATGCTCCTATAAGGAGTGTTCCTTCTATGAAAAATTTTAAATATGATTTAACGATAGTGGGAGCATTTGTGATTTTATTTTTGGTTCGGTTATTTGCTTTGTTTTATCTGGAAATAATAGCAGCTTTTTTAACAGAACTTACAAAAAAATCATATCTTGGATTTGTATTGACATTTTTTAGTATATTGTTATTGGATTTTATATTTGGAAAATCCAATGATGTATATAAAATGCCGTATCCTGTATCTATGATGCAGACAAAAGGGTTTATGTTGACATCAGAACATATTTATGTATTGATGACAGCTTTTTTAATATGTATATGTCTTATTGTAATTATGGTTATTCATTATATGAGGGAAATAAATTATGAATAAATCAAAGAAAATAAAAATATCTATAATGGCGGTTTTATTGATTGTTACTTTTTTTACAGGTACATTTATTAGAATCAAATCCTGTGAATTGCATATAAGACAGGTATATTGGAGTACGTCGGATATTAGTGAAGCGGTAGAGACAAAGGATTATATTATTACTAAAAACAAAAATTATTATGTTAATCAAAAAGAAAATGATTTGAAATATAAACTAATACCGGAAATAGATGAAGGTAATAAGTCAGTTACTAATCTTGTTGGAAGTAGTGAATCAAATATTGTTTATTTTTTGGAAAGCAAAGATAATGTCAATTATATAGTAGAGAAATCACTTGATATATATGAGGAAAAAATTATATATAAATCTAAAAATTATGATGAATCAGTCAAATTATTCGGAATAGATATAATTCATAATTATGATAATGTAATAACAAAAACAGATAATTATATTATGGGTTTTCTGATAATGAATAATAAAATAGTAATAAGAAAACAGGGGTTAGTAACCATATATGATGGTATAACAGAAAAAACCATAATTTCCGAGAAAGTAAATGCTATCTCAAATTTTGATGATTGCATATTTTATACAAATGGAATAGGTGAATTGTATTATATGAATGTCAATGATTATAAGACATATAAAGCTGATGATATATATGCAAAAAAGATAAGGGGAATAGAAGGGGGAGTAATGTATGAGGATATATTTACAAATAAATGGATGAAATATAGTTTATATTAAAAGTATTACATTTGGGGCAAAAAAAGTGCATTTGGGGCAAATTGTATTGACATAAATACAATGCCATATATAATGAAATTATAAGTAATGTTTGAGTGTAGAATAATAAAGGAGGGGTTCTATGAAAAAATTAGTATCATTTGTTATTGTTACAGGTATTCTGATGAGTCTTACAGGCTGTG
>NZ_JBBMES010000024.1:0-28099 GCF_040096395.1 Lachnospira hominis (ex Hitch et al. 2025)
TACTTATAACATATGTTTTAAAAGTATGCAAGTAATATTTAAAATAAATAAATAATATTAATACTTGCAATTATAGACGAGTTATGTTAGTATTAAAATATAAGAAAGAGGTTGGCTTGAATATAATCTTTTAAGCGAGATGATAGAGCACTTGAACGAACCGTTTTATGATGGCCAATATTTGAAATAAATATTATAAAAAAGGATTGTATCACTACTCTTGACAAAGAATCATAAAAAATCCCGGTCTGTCCACATTACATACAAAACATATGTAAGTAATGGGACAAGACCGGGATGAATAATTCAGGAACAAGTCTGAATTATTTAGAACGGATTTCCTTAACTAAAGCAACAGCTTCTTCTGTCATCTTCTGAATCTTGTCGAATTCGCCAGCTTTAATCATATCACCTTTAACCATCCAAGAACCGCCGCAGCAGAAAATCTTGTCACATGATAAGAATTCTTCAAGGTTAGATGTGTTGATACCGCCTGTAGGCATAATTCTTACTGTTGTGTAAGCTGCACACATAGCTTTGATCATCTTGATTCCGCCAGCTGCTGTTGCAGGGAAGAATTTAACTCTTGTAAGACCTCTCTTAACAGCCTGAGCAAGCTCAGAAGGTGTTACGATACCAGGCATAACAGGAATATTCTTTGAGATACAGTAATCTACAACTTCAGGATCGAAACCTGGGCTTACGATAACTGATGCACCAGCTGCAACAGCTCTGTCAACCTGTTCTGTTGTAAGTACAGTACCAGCAGCGAGTACCATATCAGGATATGCTTCGTGCATAAGACGGATAGATTCTTCAGCAGCTTCTGTACGGAATGTAACTTCTGCACATGGAAGACCACCTTCAACTAAAGCCTTTGCTAATGGAAGAGCATCCTTTGAATCATTTAATACTACTACTGGAATTACTCCAAGTTCTTCAAACTTATCTGCTATATTACTCATTATAATAATAGCCCCTTTCTTTTATTTATTCAGACATATTTTAACATAATATTTAAAAAACTACAATGATGTGATTGTTTTATTTTTGGTTATATCGCAGGTAAGTTTTATCCATTCGTGAATTTCACGGCGGGCGGAGTCTTCTTTTCGATATGCGGCAGAGAATGGAATTAAAAGATTGGGGTCACCAACCTGCATTATGGCAGAGTTATCTGATAATTTCATGGAAGAAAGGTAGCTGTTTAACGTAAATGCAATTCCGTAGCCCTGTTCGGCAAGACGGACTCCGGCATCAATACTGCTTATTTTATAAGTAAGTTCCGGAAGAACATCTGCATAAAGAAGGGCATCTTCTTCAAGCTGGCGAATGCTTTGATTGCTGTGCTGTAAGATAAATCGTTCTTTTTTTACATAGGACAAATCAAGCCATGGATAACTACAAGTGTCCTTTTTTACGGTCATTGATGCGGCAGGATGGTTTTTGGGAAGAATTGCAACAAGGCAGTCGTTGTAAATCGTTTCATATGTAAGCCGTGAGTTAATTATACTGTTATATCCAAAAAACATATCAATGTCACCGGCAATAAGCTGTTCTTCAAGCTCAGGAAGATGACCATCTATTGCATAAACAACAGATTGAGGGTAAAGTTTGTTAAATTTAGTCATGACAGTTGGGAAAAGAGATTCTACCTGACGTACCATATAGCCGATACGCAGCCTGACTGAGACATTTTTTCGGATGTCAATCATCCTGTCTTCAAGTTCAAAGCATTTCATCGTAATTTCTCTTGCTGATTTGACAAATTCTTCGCCGGCATATGTAAGTATCATTTTCCGGCCCTTACGCTCAAAAAGCTGCAGACCGAGAGAGTTTTCCAGCTGCTTCAAATGAATGCTTAAAGCTGGCTGTGATAGAAACAGTGCATCAGCGGCTTTTGTGAGATTTCCGTAATTGGCTATAGTAAGTATATATTGCATATCCTTTTCTGTAATCATAAAATTTCTCCATGTGAAAGTATAAATTTAATTTATACTTTCGATAAAAACATATAATTTCACTTTTGGTTTTTACTATATTAAAATATAAAAAGACAATCGTCAATAACATTACAGTTACTGATAAAATGTTAGTCGAATTTATTTATAATCAGGAAGGAAAAAATTATGCAGCCAGAAGAAAAGCAGAAGAAAAAATGGAAAACGCCGCATACGTTTGTAATTCTTGTTGCAATTATCATTATTGCAGCAATAGCAACGTATCTTATACCGGCAGGTGAATTTACAAGATTTAAAGATGCGGCAACAGGAAAAACACTTGTCGAGGCGGGCAGTTATCACAGAATCGCATCTAATCCGCTTAATCCTTTATTAATTCCGTCAGCTATATATACAGGAATTGTAAAGTCGGCATCAACAATTACATTTATGCTTATAATCGGAGGTGCATTTGAAGTAATTACATCAACAGGTGCCTTGACAGCATTATGTAAAAAACTTTCAAAGACATTTTCAAAACATAAATATGCAGTTATTCCTGTATTTTTAACTTTATTTTCAATATTTGGATTTACAATGGGAATGTCATCAGAAGTAATGATATTTGTGCCAATCGGAATAACACTTGCTTTATTTCTTGGACTTGATAAAGTTACAGGAACAGCGATGATTGCACTTGGTGCAGCAGTAGGCTTTACGGCGGGTATACTTAATCCTTTCAATGTCGGTGTGGCACAGGATATAGCAGAACTTCCGCTTTTTTCTGGAATGGCTTACAGAATAGTTATCCTTGTCATTCTTCTTGTAGCTACAAGTGCATATATAATTATTTATGCAAAAAAAGTAGCAGCGAATCCTGAAAAGAGTGTTATATATGGAATTCAGGAAGATACAGAATATACATTTGAAGATGTATCTGACAGTATATCAAAGAGCCAGATAGCAGTTCTTGTAATCATGGCAGCAGGATTTGGAATACTTATTTACGGACTTTCTAAAAAAGGCTGGTATTTTGAGGAAATGTCGGGATTATTTATTTTTATGGGAATAGCCTGTGGGCTTGTAAGTGGTTATGGACCAAGCAGGATTGCAAAGGAATTTGGCAACGGAGCAAAAGGCATTGTTGTTGGATGTCTTATAATTGGTATCGCACGTACAGTCGAAGTTATATTAAGTGATGCAAAAATTCTTGATACAATTGTCTATGGAATTGTTAATATTGTTAATGTTATGCCGGGTTCAATTAAAGCAGTCGGCATGTTTATATGCCAGTCACTTATCAATTGTGTAATTGTATCAGGAACAGGTCAGGCAGCAGTAACGATGCCTCTTATGGTACCCGTATCAGATCTTGTTGGAATTTCACGCCAGACAGCAGTTCTTGCATTCCAGCTTGGAGATGGTTTCTCTAACTCTGTGCTTCCAATGTCATCATCACTTATGGGATATCTTGCAGTATCAAAGATTCCATACAGCAAATGGCTCAAATTTATGATGCCGCTTTTCCTTATATGGACTGCATTGGGCTGTTTATTTATGCTTGGGGCACTTATCATAGGATATTAAAATGGAAATAAAAATGATGAATAATTTAAAACAAAAACTTGGAAAATCAATAGAAAACCGTCGCGATGAGCTTACGGCAATGGCTGATAAAATATTTGATTTATCAGAAGTGAGCGGCGAAGAATATCAATCCGCAGAACTTCTTTGCAGCTATCTTGAAAAAGAAGGATTTGAGGTGGAAAGAGGAACGGGATTTCCTACAGCGTTTCGTGCTGAATGGAGAAACGGAAGCGGAGGTCCTGTAATCGGTATCCTTGTTGAATATGATGCACTTGAAAAGATAGGACATGCATGTGGGCATCATCTTCAGGGACCGGCAGGGATTGGTGCAGCAATAGCAGTAAAAGAATGTATGTCAGAGTATCCATGCACAATTGTTGTGTATGGAACTCCGGCAGAAGAAACTCTTGGTGGAAAGATTGTGATGCTTGATAAAGGATATATGAAAGAACTTGATCTTGTATTTATGTCACATGGCTCACCTAATACTTCTGTAGATGAAAAATGCATGGCACTGGAGAATTTTGTTGTAACTTTTCATGGCATAAAGAGTCATGCCGCAATAAGTCCTGAACAGGGCAGAAGTGCATTAGATGCGGCACTTTTATCATTTCATGCAATAGAAATGCTTCGTGAACATGTAAAAGATGATACACGCATGCATTATACAATCCGTAATGCAGGAGGTCCACCAAATGTTGTGCCGGATTTAACGGTTGCGGAATATACACTTCGATCTTACAGTACAAAATATCTTGATGAAGTTGTTGAGCGGTTTTATAATATAATCAAAGGTGCTTCGCTTATGACGGATACAACTTATGAAATTCAAAGGGACCTTCCGTTTAAGAGTAAAGTTGTATGCCATAAGGTAAACAATCTTCTGATGGAAAATGCGTCATATGAAAATGCACCTGCAATTGCACCTCCGCGTGAGAAAACAGGCTCAACAGATTTTGGAAATGTGCTGTATGAAGTGCCGGGTTCATGTATAAGAATTGCTTTTACACAGCCTGATGCACAGCCACATTCACAGGAATATCTTGATGCCGGAAAATCACAGGCGGCACATGATGCAATTGTTTATGCAGCTAAAATCATGGCGGATTCAATAAGTGATGTGCTTACTAATCCGGGACTTTTAGAAGAAATAAAAGAAGAGTTTAATGCTGCAAAAGAAAAATAAAATATGCAGGAGTGCAGTTGGGTGAGAGATGAAATGAAATGCCGCTTTTGTGGTGGTATTGTTAATTTGACAGATTCAGTATGTCCGCATTGTGGAAAAGAAAATCCACTTGGAAAAAAATATAATGCTGATATGAAAAAATATCAGGAAAGAACAGATGCAGCAGATGCCAGAGTGATGACGAGCCAGTCATATACTGCGAAAGTATATGTGCGTGGAATATATATAATTATATTGCTGGCTGTTTTTCTGGGGCTTGCCGTTTATATGACTGTAAGTGGCAAAGAATTTGCAAAGAAACAAAAAAAGGCGGCACAAAATTATGATAAAGTAGTGGAGAAGCTTGACAGATATTGGAATTACAAAGATTATTATGGATTTTATAATTATTGTGATAATCTTGAAATCGCCGGCTGGTCAGACGGACCATTTCTTTCATATCATCCACAGATAGAGGCTGCACAGATCTATATATTTGTAAATGATTATATTGCAAAATATCTTGCTTCTGATAATATTTATGATAAGAATAGGGCATTGTCGGATGCCTGTAGTCTCCTTGCGGAATTCTATGATTACAATAATCTTCACTATATATATGGAAAGCCGGCATATGGCGAAGATTCTGACACAAAGGTAAGAGAAATCCATGATGATATGTGTCTGATATTAAAGACGTATTTTTATATTAATGACGAAGAATCAGAAAACATAAAAAACATGAGCAGAAGTCAGATACAGACAGTGATTGAAGATAGTATTAACAGACATGATTCGCAAGGAGACATAAAATGAGTGATATGAAAAAAACAGTAACATGTAAATATTGTTCAGCAGAGTATCCTGAAGAACTTGCAAACTGTCCATATTGTGGCAATGCCAATTTTTACGGTCAGGAAAAAATATATATGCAGAGAATGTCGCAGATAAGAAAAAGACTGGCATCCCTTGCTTATATTGACAAAAAAATAATTTTAAAAGAAATCTTGAAAATTGCCGGAATTACTGCTGCCGTAATAGCAGTTATAATAGCTGTGATTTTTACAATTATATCAATTGACAAAAATAATTATTCAAAGCAGATAAATGAGATGAGAGGGAATATTATTAATGAAATCCAGTGAAAAAAGCCACAAAGCATCAATGAATAATTTTGATAAAGAATATAACAGGACAGAAAAAGAAGTTTATAAAAAGACACAGAAACGTGAAAAAATTGCTTCTAAAACTGCTTTGTCTGCTGTTATACCGGCAGTATTACTTATATTGTTCATATCAGCATTTTTGGTTGAACCGATTAATAAGGCAGTAAAAAAATCAAAGATTGACAGCAGTAAAGTTAAGATTAGTGAACAGATATATTCTTATCTTGATAATGGTGACTATGTAGGTTTATCTAAGTATAGTGATTCAATTGATGCATTGGATAACAATTCATTTTCAGAAGAATATCCGGTACTTATGGCTGCAAGATATTATTCATGGTCGCAGTCATTTATGAATAAACAGGATAATAATTATAACCTTGAAGAGCAGGATATATCCGGTTTAAGTGAATATCTTTCAAAATTTTATTATTACTCCCAGATTTCAGCATATAACGATAAAAATAGTACAATATCAGATAAAAATAAATCATATCTTGATAAGATGAGAAAAGATATGGGGAATCTTTTAAAGCAGTATTATCATGTTATTGATGATGATTTAGATAAAATAGCAGAGTATTCGCAGGCATCAATAAGCAGATGTCTTATAGAGAGGAGCTTACATGAAAATTAAGAAAAAAATTGTAATAATGGACATTATTATTGTGCTTCTCGTCCTGGTTAATGCCTGCATGATAATAGCAATAAAAGAAAACAGTGATAATATTAATGTTGACAGTAAAACATATTTCCTGATGAAGTTATATGGTGAAGATGAGTATGGAAAAGCTGTTGATTATGCACAGAAATATTCATTAAAACTTGAAGAAAATAAAAAGAATGCAACACAGGATTTTAAAGAGTGTGTGGCTGTTGCGGATTATTATAAGGCGGCATTTTATAAAAATGTATATGCTGTTGGCAAAGACTCACAAAAATTGTCACAGATGGAACAGAATATGGAAGATGCACAAAAAAGAATGGGGGAAATGTCCCCCATAAAAGTAAAAATAGACCGCATGTTAGAAGAATACATGGTCGCCAATAATTAATTTATCATCATCAATGCTTCCGCGGTAAGCGTGGAAATAGAGGCAGTCTACGTTAATATAACCATTAAGGACTGCTGTTGCAGCTTCAACACATGCACTATCTGCACCTCTTGCAAGGACTATTGCAAAACGTCCGCTTGCAACCGGCGAAAATTGTCCGGGAGCAAATATGACTTCCTGTATTGTATTGGCAAAACGTGGATTGCGTACACGGTTTATAATGACACTTCCCACAGCACATTTTCCTTCATATGACTGGTTTCCGGCTTCACATTCAATAATAGCTGCGAGCATATCAATGTCAGAAGCAGTATAATCTATATGGGGATAATTGTTTCCCCCGGCATTTAAACTGTTATTTTTTTCCTGCTCACGTCTGGCAGCTTCCTCGGCTTCACGTATCCGCTCTTCTTCAAGCTGTTGTTCATACTGGAGGGCAAGTTCTTCAAACTTTGTAATATCATCACTGTTAGATGCAAGCTCCTGTTGTTTTGAATCAAGAAGTGCATTAAGTCGTTCTGACTGTCTGGATGATTCAGACTTTAATTTATCTAAAGAAGCATAATCTTTTTCAAGTTCATCACTGTTTTCGGCTATCTGCGTTATTATATTTTCCATTTTTTCAAGCATTCTTCGGTCATATGAAGACAATTGCGTCACATATTCTGATTTTGATAAAAAATCGGAAAGTCCCTGTGAACTTAGAATGATATCAAGGGCATTCTGGCTGCCATGTTCATACATATATTGGATCCGTAATTTCATTGCAGCGTATTGCTCGTTTTTTTGTTTGTCAAGTTCTTCTTTCTGCATAGAAAGGTCGTCAATTTTATCTGATAAATCCTGCATCTTTTCGTCAATTTCAGTAAGAGAGCTGTTGATATCATCAATCTGTGAGACAAGGTCTGACATATCGGATGAGATATCCGCCTGCTGCTGCCTTAATTCCTCAAGTTTCTGATTTGCATCGTCAAGGTTATCCTGTGTAGTGGCATATGAAATATATGGAATTGTAAGAGACAGGCTCAAAGTGCAGGCAGCTAATATATATTTTTTATATGTTATAAAATTTTTAAGCTTTTTTAAAATAAATCCCAAAATAAAACTCCTTAAAAATCATGTCATTTATTAGCATAATTATAATATAAGCGTACTATAAAGTCCATTGGATAAAATTGCAAGAGACGTTTTAAAGTGTTATTATTAACAAAATAAACAATATATGAGGAATGATATGTACGAACTTGATGATTTGAATATGGACGAAGCTGTTTTAAAACAATATTCAGGAGAAGAAGAAAAAATTACAATTTTGAAAAAAATAGATAATAAGAAGATAGTTTCAGTTGGGGCATTTGCGTTTAGTGAACATAGGGAAATTGTTGAAATAACACTGCCGGAGACAGTCGTTTCGATTGGTGCACATGCATTTTACAATTGTAGGAATCTTGCATCAATAACACTTTATGATACCGTTACGGATATTGGTGATGGTGCATTTAAAAACTGTTACAGGCTTCATAACATAAATATAATCGGAACAGGTCTGAACACCAAGTGTTTAAAAGGTGTTTTGTCGGAAGTAAATAATGAAGTTAAGGTGACTATACATTACGACGATGATGATGCCGTGCTGGTATTTCCATATTATCTTTATAATTATGAAGAAAATACGCCGGCAAGAATTGTTAATCAGATTACGGAAGGTTCAGGGATACAGTACAGGGAATGTGTTGACGGTGCTGATGTTAATTATATGCAGTATGACAGATTATTTCAGGCAGGAATGTATATTGACGTTAAAGATGCATCATATAAGATTGCATGTTACAGGTTGAAGTATCCATATAAATTATCTGAAGATGCAAAACGGCAGTATAAAGATTATCTTAATAAAAATATTATTGAGATAGTGAATGATATGGTGAAAAATGAAGATTATGACGGTTTAAACCTTATATTTTCCATGGAAATACTTGACCGTGAATCATGTATGTCATGTATAGATACTGCAAGAGAAAATTCTCATATGGAGGGGCTGGGGCAGCTTCTTGCATATCAGAAAAAGCATTTTGCACCTTCTCACAGAAAGTTTGAATTTTGAATCCAATGCAAAATGATATTAAAAGTGATATATTGATATTATCAACAAACAAAGTGGCAGCTTTATTATTATAGTTAAGGAAAGATAAGTGGAAGACAATATTAATACTAAGAACAAAGAAGAAAGAGATTGGGAAAAGACGGGAATAAAGGTTCTTGATATGGCAAAACAGGAACTTTTTCTTGGAATGCGTTATATGTTTCTTGCATTGAATATGCTTGGGTATAAGGCGGACAGGCGTATCAGGTTTGTGGCGACAGACGGCAGCTTCCTTTATTATAATCCTGTTCTTCTTATAGAAAATTACAAAAAGAATCCGACAGATGTCAATAGGGCGTATTTACATATGATAATGCACTGTCTGTTCAGGCATATATATGACGCAGAAAAGTATAAAGATGAAGACGATATACAGCTTTGGAATCTGTCATGTGACATATGTGCAGAATATCTTGTTGATGGAATTGAATTAAGCTGTGTTATAAAGCCAGAGAATACAAAGCGGCAGCAGATATATAAGGAGATTCTTGATAAAAGCCATGTGCTTAGTGCAGCTAATATATTTTATATATTAAAGACGCAGATGAATAATCAGGCACAGATGTGGATTGCATCAGGGGAGTTTGAAGTTGACGACCATGCATACTGGCATGCAGACCAGAGCGATAAAGATAACAGAAGCTCCGATGAAGATAATAATAAGCAGGAAGAAAAGTGGGAGAATGCTGCAAAGAAGATGCAGTCGGCAATGACATTTGATTCGGGCAGAGGAGATACAAAAGGCAATCTTTTAAAGATGCTCAAAGCAGTTAATCACAAGGAAATATCTTATCGTGATTTTTTGAGAAAATTTGCTGTGACAAGAGAAAGTATGCATGTGGATATGGACTCATTTGATTATGGATTTTATAATTACGGAATGACTGTGTATGGTAATATGCCTCTTATAGAAGAACTTGAATACAGGGAAGAGAGTAGGATTAAGGATTTTGTTATAGTGATAGATACATCAGGGTCATGTGCATTTACGCTTGTCCAGAAGTTTATTAATGAGACTTTGGGAATTCTTACAGAATCAGATTTGTTTTTTGAAAAAATAAGACTGCATATTATACAGTGTGATAATCAGGTTCAGGAAGATATTGTTATAAATAATTTGAAACAGGCAGAAAGTTTCAAGGATAATTTTGCTGTAAAAGGTTTTGGAGGAACAGATTTCCGGCCGGCATTTAATTATATAGAAAAATTAAGACAGATGGGAGAACTCAAAAGTCTTAAAGGTGTGCTTTATTTTACGGACGGATATGGAATTTATCCTGAACATAAGCCACCATATGATGTTGCATTTGTTTTTCCTGAAATGTATGATGCAGATAGAATTGTGCCGGGTTGGGCAATAAGAGTTGAATGGAAAGTTGAGGAATAACATGAATATTGAAAGAGCAAAGGAAGAAATAAAGAATACAGTAAAAGCATATCTTGCAAAAGATGAGGATGGGAATCCGCTTATTCCGTCTGTGCATCAAAGACCGGTACTGCTTATCGGACCTCCGGGAATTGGTAAGACTGCAATAATGGATCAGGCAGCAAGAGAATGTGGTATATCACTTGCTGCATATACTATGACACATCATACGAGACAGAGTGCGATGGGTCTGCCTTTTATTGATAAAAAGGTATATGATGGAAATGAATATTCAGTTACATCATATACAATGAGTGAGATTATTGCATCTGTGCATGATAAGATTGAGAAGACAGGAATAAAAGAAGGTATTTTATTTATAGATGAGATAAATTGTGTATCTGAGACACTTGCACCTGTTATGCTTCAGTTTCTTCAGGCAAAGATGTTTGGAAATACGAAAGTTCCGGATGGATGGATAATTGTTGCAGCGGGGAATCCACCGGAATATAACCGTTCAGTCAGGGATTTTGACGTTGTTACACTTGACCGTGTCAAGTATATAGAAGTTACGCCGGATTATGATATTTGGAAGAATTATGCACGAAAAAAAGGCATACATGCAGCAGTTCTTTCTTATCTTGATGCAAGACAGGAGAACTTTTATAAGATAGAAACTACGGTTGAAGGCAAGCGTTTTGTCACAGCCAGGGGATGGGAAGATCTGTCTGATATAATAAAGGCATATGAAAAGCTTGGAATTTCTGTGGATGAGCAGGTGATTTCACAGTATCTTCAGGATGAAGATACTGCTATGGATTTTGCCAATTATCTTGTATTGTATTACAAATATGAAAAATCTTACAATGTCAAAGATATTCTTTTGGCAAATACAGCACAGAGTGTGTATACTCGTCTGGCAAAAGCACCATTTGATGAGAGAATAAGTGTAGTGAGTCTTGTCCTGGGAGCATTAAATGCTGAATTTAAAAAGTATTACAGAATGACAATGACGGCACAGAAACTTTTCGATGAATTAAAGTTTTTTCAGAAAAATGAAGCACTTGTATTTTCGGATGTTGTTAAAGATATGAGAAACACATATCTGCGTGATAAAGAAAAAGGCCTGTGGGATGAAGAGGCACAGGCTGTTAATGCGGCTGTAATACGTGAAATTGGTGATTATGAACTGGCAGTAAAAAATGCAGGTGTCAGTGAACATACAGATGTGTTTACAATAATTTCATCAGAATTTATGAAACTTTCAGATAAACGTGAGGCATTATCACAACAGATTATGTTAGAATTAAACAATGCTTTTGATTTTGCCGAGAAAGCGTTTGGACATGGACCGGAGATGGTTCTGTTTGTGACTGAGCTGGCAGCAGGATTTTACAGTATATCATTTATACAGGAGAATGGTTGTGATAAATTTTATTATTACAATAAGAATATGTTAAGAGATAATGCAAGACAGCAGCTTTTGGACGAGATATAAGCAAAAA
The DNA here is from genome assembly GCF_040096395.1 of Lachnospira hominis (ex Hitch et al. 2025). NCBI lineage: Bacteria > Bacillati > Bacillota > Clostridia > Lachnospirales > Lachnospiraceae > Lachnospira > Lachnospira hominis (ex Hitch et al. 2025). The sequence goes on from NZ_JBBMES010000024.1 coordinate 11,928, forward strand.
TACATCGCTTCGGGAAAGGAAATGTTATGCTTGAGTTAAATGGAATAAGAAAAACTTATGTTACGGGGACGACATCGGTTGAAGCTCTTAAAGGGATAGATTTGAAGTTCCGTGACAGTGAATTTGTTTCAATATTGGGCCAATCAGGATGTGGAAAGACCACTCTTCTTAATATAATAGGAGGACTTGATAAGTACACAAGCGGTGATTTGAAGATTAATGGCAGATCGACAAAAGATTTTAAAGACAGGGATTGGGATGCATACAGAAATAATTCTATTGGATTCGTATTCCAAAGCTACAATCTTATTCCGCATCAGACAGTTTTGTCAAATGTTGAACTTGCACTTACATTGTCTGGTGTGTCAAAAGCCGAGAGAAGACAGCGTGCAACAGAAGCACTTGAAAAAGTAGGTCTCAAGGAGCAGATTCATAAGAAACCGAATCAGATGTCAGGTGGACAGATGCAGAGAGTTGCAATAGCGAGAGCACTTGTCAATGACCCGGATATACTTCTTGCAGATGAACCTACAGGAGCACTTGATACACAGACAAGTATCCAGATAATGGATTTGCTAAAAGAGATTTCAAAAGACAGGCTTATAATAATGGTAACGCACAATCCGGAACTTGCAACACAGTATTCAACAAGAATAATAAGACTTCTTGATGGAACAATAACGGATGACAGTAATCCATATAATGGTGAAGACGATAATATTACAACGAAGACAGATGAGGATTCTTTAACTGATAAAAAGTCGGGTAAAACAAAGAAAAAGAAGACATCTATGTCATTTTTTACAGCGTTAAGCCTTAGTCTTAATAATCTTATGACAAAAAAGACAAGGACAATCCTTACTGCTTTTGCTGGAAGTATCGGAATTATAGGTATTGCACTTATCTTGTCAATATCCAATGGTATTCAGAATTATATTGACCGCGTGCAGAGAGATACACTTTCAAGTTATCCTATACAGCTTCAGAAAGAAAGTGTCGATGTCAGCAGCATGATTGAGAATATGATGGGTAATAAAGATAAAAATGTTGATCATGACAAGGATAAGATTTACAGTAATAACATTATGACTGATATGGTAAACAGTATGGTTGCTGAGGTAAACAGCAATAATCTTAAAGCATTTAAGTCATATCTTGAAAATCATAAGTGTGATGTTGATGGTTATATAAGTGATATACAATATAGTTATGATGTTCCGTTATACATTTATTCAACTGATACATCAGATGGTGTTACACAGCTTAATCCAAGTTCTGTTATGGAAAATATGTATGGAATGTCTGTATCAGGTGACGGCATGATGTCAGCGGGCATGCAGAATACAAGTGTATGGTCACGTCTTTTTGATAACAGACAGATGCTTGATGAACAGTATGATCTTATAGCCGGAAGCTGGGCAGATAATTACAACGAAGTTATGCTTGTGGTAGATGAAAATAATGAGATAGATGACTATACATTGTATTCACTTGGATTTAAGGATCCGGCCGAAGTAAAGAAAATTTTTAAGAATGTTATGGCTGGAAATTCATATGAGACAGAAGAAACACAGTATACATATGATGAAGTCCTTGACAAGAAGTTCAAACTTGTTCTTCCTACAGATTTGTACAGATATAATGATACACTTGGAATATGGGAAGATGCATCACATGATGATGAATATATGACAACAGTTGTGAATAATGCTGAAGAGGTTAAGATTGCAGGAATTATAAGAAAAAATCCTGATGCGGCAAGTGTTTCAGTAAGCAGTGGTGTTGCATATACAAAGGATTTAATGCCTCATATAATTGATAAAGTAAATGAAACACAGATTGTAAAACAGCAGCTCGCAGACCCTGAAAAAGATGTATTTACAGGAATGTCATTTGATAATGATAAGACATCAATTTCAACGCTTGAAAATAACAAATCATTACTTGGCATAGCAAGTGAAGACAACCCTTCAGAGATTGATATATATGCTAAAGATTTTGATTCAAAAGAAAAACTTCAGGATTTTATTAAGAATTATAATGACGAAGTAACAGCTGATGGAAGAGATGAGGATACAATAAGTTATACTGATTATGTAGGAATCCTTATGTCATCTGTAAGTACTATTATTACGGCAATTTCTTCGGTTTTAATTGCATTTGTAGCGATTTCTCTTATAGTTTCATCAATAATGATTGGAATTATAACATACATTTCAGTTCTGGAGAGAACAAAAGAAATTGGTGTTTTAAGAAGTATAGGTGCATCAAAGAAAGATGTATCAAGAGTATTTAATGCAGAAACTCTTATTGAAGGTTTCGTATCAGGAGCGATGGGTATAATAATAACATTGATTTTGTGTATACCGGCTAATGCTGTTATAAAAAATGTAACAGATATTTCTAATGTGGCACAGCTTCCTGTTGCAGGTGCAGTGATTCTTGTTATTATAAGCATGCTCCTTACAACAATAGCAGGACTTATTCCGGCTAAGATGGCAGCAAAGAAAGATCCGGTTGTTGCATTAAGAACAGAATAATATGATTTACAGGCTATTTACTTTCAAACTTTACTGTGTTAAAATATTAAATGGTTATTTAAAAAGGCTTTTGTGTTAAAGTCACAGAAATGGGGTAGGTGTATGAACAGTAAATTAAAAACTCCGGCGGTTGAGCAGCTTTTCGAGGCTGTTCTCAGTCTTGAAAATAAAGATGAGTGTTTTGATTTCTTTGAAGATGTATGCACAATCAATGAATTACTTTCATTGGCTCAGAGATTTGAAGTTGCAAAGATGTTAAGGGAACATAAGACATATCTTGATATAGCAGAAAAGACAGGAGCATCAACTGCAACAATAAGCAGGGTAAATCGTTCACTTAATTATGGCAACGATGGATATGACCGAGTATTTAAAAGACTCAATATGCTGGAAGAAACAGAAGAATAAATGATAATTGTGTAAATAAAAATCCCGGATGATTGTATAAAATGATTTTCCATAATTTAGTATATGGACTCGTCACAATCATCCGGGATTTTATAATATAAAATTCTGATAAAAATATTTATTTCTTATTATCTTTTTCATTAGATTTATTGTCTTTGATATGCTTTGAAGAGTAATCATCAATAAGTGTTTCAATCATATTTTTTTTCATATAAACATCAAAACTTAAAAGTGATATAAGACTGAATAACTCAAGGAAATCACGCTGTTCTTCATCTTCAACATATTCAAATGACTTGCCGGCAATGCGTGCTTTTTCAAGTGTATCTCTTGAGAGAGCTGCAGCTTGTGATTTGCATAAGTTAAATACTTCTCTGTATATATCTTCCATATCAGGTGTTTTGTCTGTATCAAAACAATTTTCAGTAAGCGGATTAATAAGCTTTTGTATATCGCTTATTGAAAGAAGATTTTTCAGGTAGTAAATAAAAGCAAGAATATAAAGATGATCCCTTGAATACTTTTTTTTGACGGGAGGCGGAAGAAGATTGTTTTTTGTATAATTATTAATCATTGTCTTAGTAAGAATCTTGTCATCTTCATGGCGTTTACTGTCACTTAAATGTTCATCCATAAAAGTTGTGACCTGATCCATGTAAAGATTGATGCCGGGAACATCGCCCGGCTTTATATAATTAAGCTTTGTCATCTTGCGAAGCATTGATGATACAAGCTCTTTGTTATCGTTAGCCATAGTAACCCTCGTTTCTTCTTAAAGTTTATGTCTGTGCTCTATTATATAGTATTAAAAACCATATGACAAGAGGCATATACATCCAAAAATAAAAAATGTTATATAAAAATCTTATTGACAAAAAAATAAAACTGTATTATTGTACTATATGAGTAATACAATAATACAAAATAAGAGGTGATTATTTGGAATGGAACTTTGATGAGAATACACCTATTTATCTACAGATAATTGAACAGATAAAAAAGTGTATTGCAACTGGTGAGCTTCAGGCAGATGAGAAACTTCCGGCTGTCAGGGAGCTGGCAGTAACAGCCGGAGTTAATCCGAATACAATGCAGAAAGCACTGTCACAGCTTGAAAATGAAGGTTATCTTTACTCAATAAGAACTTCCGGACGTTATGTGAGCAAACAGGCTGATAAGTCGCAGCAGCTTCAAAAAGAACTTACAAAACAATATGCGGACGCTTTTATTGAAAATATGAAAAGCCTTGGTTATGAAAAAGATGAAGTAGTAAAGATTCTTGCAGATTATATATCAGGCAGTAAATAAGATAACTAACAGGATGTTAAATCTTACAAGGAAATAAGGAGATTTTTATGGATGTATTAGTAGAATGTAAGGGACTTAAAAAAAGTTATGGAAAAATTCCGGTTATAAAAGAACTTGACTTGTCACTCGAAAGAGGAAGAATAATAGGAATTCTTGGACCGAATGGAAGTGGAAAGACAACTCTTATAAAAATACTTGCCGGTATTTTAAATAAAAATGCAGGTGAAGTAACGATAAGCGGAAAGAGTATAGGAATTGAGACCAAAAAGATTGTTTCGTATCTTCCGGAACGTACATATTTTTCACCAAATATGAGAGTAAAAGATACAATTAACTTTTTTGCAGATTTTTATGAAGATTTCAGAAGAGACAGGGCTGAACAGATGCTTGAAAGCCTTAATATTTCAAAGAATTCAAAAATTAAACAGCTTTCAAAAGGAACAAGGGAGAAAGTGCAGCTTGTTCTTGTTATGAGCAGGGAAGCAGAGGTGTATCTTTTAGATGAGCCTATGGGTGGCGTTGACCCGGCGGCAAGAGATTATATTTTAAAGACTATTCTTACAAATTATAACGAAAATGCAAGTGTTATTATTACAACGCATCTTATAAGTGATGTTGAGAAAGTTCTTGATGATGTTGTTTTTATAAAAAATGGAGAAATAGTTTTTCATAAGGATGTTGATGTTATCAGGGAAGAAAAAAATATGAGTATTGATTCGTTATTCAGGGAGGTATTCGCATGTTAGGTAAACTTATAAAATATGAGATGAAAAGTCAAGGGTTTATGTATGCCGGTATATATATTATTGTTATGATTTTAAGTATTGTTACATTTGGTGCATATAAGATAAATACAGCTATGGGTGGTAATCCTGTGTTTTCAACAATTTACAGATTTGCTATTGCAGGAGCTGTTATTGCACTTATTGCGATGTTTATTATTACACTTGTAATGTCAATATTAAGATACAGGAATAATCTTTTAAAGGATGAAGGCTATCTCATGCACACACTTCCTGTATCTGCAGCCAGCCTTCATTTTAGTAAAATGATTGCTTCAATAATATGGTTTGCTGCAGATTTCATTGTTTTGATGATGTCAATAGGATTTATCACAGGTGATTTAAAATATTCATGGATAAAAAAACTTAAAATGTTTATGTCGGCAGAGACAGACGGAACTGCAACAGGGATGGTTATATCAGGTATAACAGGGACTGTTGTTGCAATTACAGTGTTATATATTATTATTTCGATAATTTCGGCATTGAGCACATTTTATGTATGCCTTGACCTTGGAAGCCTGTCATATTCAAGTAAGGGAATTATGGCTTTTGTGTGGTATATAATTCTTTATTTTGTCGGACAGATTCTTTCGCTTATAGGGCTTGTAATTCTTTGTATTATTATGTATGGCGGCAATTTTATGGAGGTTATGCAGATGCCGCAGTCAGATGCCGCAGTCAGATGCCGCAACAATTGGTTTTGTAAAGGGTACTTTTATAATGGCAGGCATAATATCTGTAATTTTAATAATAGTATATAATTTTATAAGTATTTATATTTTGGACAGAAAATTAAATCTTGAATAAATAGCGTGACAATTAAGTACATATATTATATAATTATTTCATAGCACGGCAAAACGTCGTTGACAAAAAATATTTTTAGCAAAATCCATTGTGTAAATATGGGGCTTTTGCAGAGGAGGATTTTATGGGTATTTTAACAAGATTTAAGGACATTATGGCATCTAATATCAATGCACTTCTTGATAAGTGTGAGGATCCTGAAAAGATGATTGATCAGTACATGAGAAATTTAGAGAGCGATCTTGGCAAGGTAAAGGCTGAAACTGCTTCTGTTATGGCAGAAGAGACAAGAGCAAAAAGAGAACTTGACGAGTGTACAGAGCAGATTAATAAGATGCAGTCATATGCTGAGAAGGCACTTACAGCAGGCAATGAAGCTGATGCAAGAAGCTTCCTTGAAAAGAAGCAGCAGCTTGTTACAACTCAGACAGCACTTCAGCAGGCATATAATGTGGCAGCAGATAATGCATCAAAGATGCGTCAGATGCATGATAAGCTTGTAAAAGATATTGATAATCTTGAGGCAAGAAGAGCAGCAATTAAAGCTACAGTTAAGGCCGCAAAAGCTCAAGAGAGAATTAATAAAGTTGGCACAAGCGTAACAGGTGCTAATAACAGCATGGAAGCATTTACAAGAATGGAAGCAAAGGCAAACAAGATGCTTGATGAGGCTAATGCAATGGCAGAACTCAATTCTTCACAGGAAGATACCAATATTGATAATCTTGCAGCAAAGTACGATGAAGCACCAAATAATGCTGCTGTTGATGATGAACTTGCAGCTTTAAAGGCTAAGATGGGCTTATAATTTTTATAAGTTAAAGGAGTAAAATAATGGGTTTATTTGGTAAACAGCTGGCCAACGTCGTTGAGTGGGAAGAGTACAGAGATGACATTATTTTTTGGAAATGGACTAACCGCGAGATTAAAAAGGGAAGCCGCTTAATCATAAGACCGGGTCAGGATGCCATTTTTATGTATAATGGCGTTATAGAAGGAATATTTAAAGAAGAAGGAAGTTTTGATATTGAATCAGATATCATACCATTCCTTTCTACATTAAAGGGATTTAAGTTTGGATTTAACAGTGGAATGAGAGCGGAAGTTCTTTTTGTAAATACTAAGGAATTCACAGTTAAATGGGGAACTAAGAATCCTATATCAATACCGACACAATCAGCAGCAACACCGGGTGGTATGCCTATAAGAGCTTTCGGAACATTTACATTCAAGGTAGATGATTATGTAGCACTTATTGATAAGATTGCCGGTGTAAAGCAGATTTATAAAGTTGATGATGTTAAGGAACGTGTAGTTGCTGTTCTTGATCAGCTTCTTATGAAGTGGATAAGTAAAGAAGGCAAAGATATGTTCAATCTTCAGGCTAATGCATATGAGATAGCTAATGGTATTAAGGAAGACCTTGATATGCAGATTTGTAAGCTTGGTCTGACAATAACAGATTTCATGATTTCAAGCTTTTCATATCCTGAAGAGATTCAGAAGATGCAGACTAAAGCTGCTTCACAGTCTATGGTTGGTGATATGAATAAGTATTCACAGATGGCTATGGCTGATTCACTTGAAAAAGGTGGTGGACGTTCTAATATTGCGGGTGATATGATGAGCATGCAGATGGGAATGGCAATCGGTCAGCAGATGATGAATAATATGAATCAGGCTAATACAGCTTCTGGCATGCCTCAGGCGGGAACAGCACAGACAGGTAACGGACCAAAGTTCTGTCCTGAGTGCGGAACACCTGTAAATGGTGCCAAGTTCTGCCCGAACTGTGGTAAAAAACTTATCGGTTAATTTATAATAATTATAAAACTGCCGCGTTGCATAGGATGAATTCCGTGACTTCGTGGCAGTTATTTTGACTTTTAATATATGGAGAAGTAAGATGAATTTAGACGGTTTAAATGATATGCAAAAAAGAGCAGTCAAGAAAACTGATGGACCGCTTCTTATAATAGCTGGTGCCGGAAGCGGCAAAACACGTGTGCTTACGCACAGGATAGCCTATCTTATTGAAGACTGCGATGTTGCACCATATAATATACTTGCAATTACATTTACAAATAAAGCTGCAGCTGAGATGAAAGAGCGTGTGGAAAAGATAACACCGCTCGGAAGCCAGGTGTGGGTAAGTACATTTCATTCGACATGTGTAAGAATTCTTAGAAGATACATAGACCGTCTGGGTTATGATACTAATTTTACTATATATGATACGGATGACCAGAAAAGTGTTATAAAAGAAGCGTGCAAAAAACTTAACATTGACACAAAAATGCTCAAAGAACGCACAATCATGAGTGCAATTTCAAGGGCAAAGGACGAGCTTGTCACTCCTGACGAAATGGAGATAAATGCAGGCAACGATTATAATGCAAAAAGAATTGCCGGTGTTTACCGTGAATATCAGAAAATGCTCAAAACGAATAATGCACTTGATTTTGATGATTTGATATTTAAAACTGTCGAGCTTTTTAAACAAAATGAAGACATTTTGACTGCATATCAGGAAAGATTCCGCTATATCATGGTGGATGAGTATCAGGATACAAATACAGTGCAGTTTAAATTTGTGAGTATGCTTGCCGGAAAATATGGAAATCTCTGTGTTGTCGGTGATGATGACCAGTCAATATATAAGTTCAGAGGTGCCAATATCCAGAATATTCTTAATTTTGAAAATACATTTGATTCTGCAAAAGTAATAAAGCTTGAGCAGAATTACCGTTCAACTAAGACTATTCTTGAAGCGGCAAACAGTGTTATTAAAAATAATCTTGGTAGAAAAGACAAGACGCTCTGGACAGCTAATAATGAAGGTGAAAAGATTAATTTCTGTCTTTATGAAGATGCATATAAAGAAGCGGAAGGCGTTGTAAATGGAATCTGTGCAAAGGTAAGAGATGGATGGAACTATAATGATATAGCTATCCTTTACAGAACAAATGCACAGTCAAGACTTCTAGAGGAACGTCTTATTGTAAGAAATGTTCCGTACAGGATATACGGTGGTGTTAATTTCTATCAGCGAAAAGAGATTAAGGATATACTTGCATATCTTAAAACAATTGATAATGGAATGGATGCACAGGCAGTACGTCGTATTATTAATGTCCCAAAGCGTGGAATCGGTGCAACAACACTCGAACGTATACAGAATTTTGCAGATTATAACGGATGTACATTCTGGGATGCTTTGTGTAATGCTTCGCAGATTCCTGACATCGGACGCTCTCTTAATAAGATAGAAAATTTTGTGACACTTATTCTGGGGTTTAAGGCAAAACAGGAATATATGTCAATACAGGAACTTACTGAGTCGGTTGTAAGAGACACAGGATATATAGAATATCTGTCTGAGAGTGAAACAAAAGAAGAAGTAGAAAACAGACAGGAAAATATTGATGAATTTATCAATAAAATTGTAAGTTACGAGGTGGGAGATGCACAAAATGATTTTGATGATTCAGTAAATAATACTTTGGAACCGACTTCTGTTGTAGATGGCAAAGAGGCTGTTCAGGTTGCTGACAATGAACATTTTAAGCCTACATTGAGCGGATTTTTGTCTGAAGTTGCACTTATTGCTGATATTGATAATCTTGACCAGTCAGGCAATCAGGTGATGCTTATGACGCTCCACAGTGCAAAAGGTTTGGAATTTCCTATTGTATACATGACAGGACTTGAGGATGGACTTTTTCCGAGCTATATGACAATCGTATCCGATGACCCGACGGATGTAGAAGAAGAACGCCGTCTTTGTTATGTGGGAATTACACGTGCACAGAAAGAACTGAACATAAGTAGTGCAAAACAGCGTATGGTTCATGGTGAAACACAGATGAATAAAGTATCACGTTTTGTCAATGAAATTCCAAAGGAACTTTTAAATATTGAAAATCAGGCAACAGGTTATAATAAGTCAAAGATTGCTTTTGGCGGTGAGACAGAGCCCGGAGAGTCATCGAAATTTAATTTCCGTGCGAGTGCAAAAGACGCATTAAGCAGATATGGAAGCGGTAATACAACTTCATATTCAAGCTATAATACAAACCGTGTGAGTATTTCGGGAAAAACAGGATATGCAAAACGAGGAAATGTTACAAATTACGGAAGTACATCAACAGGTTATAGTAGTGCGGGAAGAACTTTTACGGGTGTACAGCGTGATGCCGTAAAAAATGTTTCTTCTGCATCGACGAATAAAAAAGTAGGCTTTGGTAAAGAATTTCCTATGGATATATTCGATTTGAAAAAGTCAGGGAAAACTGTTTCAAACATATCAAAAAATGTTGATAATCCGAGTGCAAAAACGGGTGTTGGTGCACAACCACAAGGACAGACATCTTCAGGTCTTTCGTCACGACTTGGTTATAATGTGGGAGACATGGTCTCACATGTGAAATTCGGCAAAGGAAAAGTGCTTTCAATCGATGCGGCAACAAGAGACTACATGGTAACTGTGGAGTTTCAGGAGTATGGCATAAAAAAGATGCTTGCAGGCTTTGCACGATTAAAAAAACAGTAGTAAAATCGTTTTTTTTATGATACAATGATTTTATAAAAAATTGAAATGATGAAATTGAAGAAATAAATGAAAGGGGCATATATTATGAATAAAGATAAGATTGAAGAATTAATTGCAGCCAGCAAGCTTGGTGAACTTCTCCACAAGAAGGAAGAAGAGGAAGAAAAAAATAAGTGCTGTAAATGGGTGCTTATTGTTCTTGCAGTAATCGGTGCCGTAGCTGCTATAGCAGCAATTGCATATGGTGTATACAGATATTTTACACCAGATTATCTTGATGATTTTGATGATGATTATGATGACGATTTTGAAGATGATTTCGAGGATGACTTTGAAGACGAAGATAAGTAATTATCATATTCAATTGGAAGTTTAATGTTGCCACCGGTCGTGCGTCTGTTCGGCTGGTGGCATATTTTACGTATGAAGCGGATATATTTTGTACCTGTAGAAACTGAATATGTTGTATTATGCAGGTCGTGAGAAAATAGAGATTAAAGCTGTCAGGCTTGGAAGGAGCATATGTGAGAAAAGGCGATATTTGTGAAGGATATGTAGAGAAAATTGAGTTTCCTAATAAAGGGTATGTGTGGGTTGATGAGGATGGCATGAAGACAAGAGTTATAGTTAAAAATGCAGTGCCGGGACAGAAAGTAAGATTTGCAGTTAACAAAAAACGCAAAGACAAATGTGAAGGAAGACTGCTTGAAGTTCTCGAAAATTCACCTCTTGAAAAAAAGTGTTATGAAGAGGGAAAAGTCTGTAAATATTTTGGAAAATGCGGCGGTTGTGTATATCAGAGCATGGAGTATAGCGAGCAGTTAAAGATGAAAGAAAGTCAGGTGAAAAGCATACTTGACGAAGCTGTAAAAGGTGATTTTGAATTTGAAGGAATAATCGGAAGTCCCGTTAATGAAAGCTACCGTAATAAGATGGAATTTACTTTTGGCGATGAAGTAAAAGGCGGTGAACTTGCACTCGGACTTCATAAAAGAAACAGTACATATGATATTGTCACAGTAAATGGATGTAAAATTGTGGATAACGATTTCAGCAGAATACTTGATTGTGTATGCAGCTATTTTAAAGAGAAAAATCTGCCATATTTTCATAAGATGACACATGAGGGATATTTAAGACATCTTCTTGTGAGAAAAGCAGTAAAAACAGGTCAGATTCTTGTTGATATAGTAACAACAACCCAGCTTGATTTTGATATGTCTGAAATTACTGAAAAATTACGAAATCTTCAGCTTGACGGATTACTTGTCGGGTTTTTGCATACTTATAACGACAGTATTGCTGATGTTGTAAAAAATGAGCGTACAGAGATACTTTTCGGACAGGATTATATTCAGGAAGAGCTGCTAGGACTTACATTCAATATTTCTGCATTTTCATTTTTCCAGACGAACTCGCTCGGGGCAGAGGTCCTTTATTCAAAGGCAAGGGAGTATGTCGGAACGACCAAAGATAAGGTTGTATTTGACCTCTATAGTGGTACAGGCACAATTGCCCAGATTCTTGCACCTGTGGCAAAGAAGGTAATCGGTGTGGAAATTGTTGCCGAGGCCGTCGATGCCGCCCGTGAAAATGCCAGACTTAACGGACTTTCAAATTGTGAATTCATCGCTGAAGATGTCTTAAAGGCTCTTGATAACATAAATGAACGTCCTGACTTAATCGTGCTTGACCCTCCGCGTGACGGAATCCACCCTAAGGCGTTAAAGAAAATTATCGACTACGGTGTTGACCATATGGTCTACATTTCATGTAAACCGACATCACTCGCCCGTGACCTAGAGATGCTGCAGGCTTGCGGCTACGAGGTGGAGCGTGGGTGCTGTGTGGACATGTTTCCAGGAACGGTGCATGTGGAGACTGTGGTAGGACTACACAGAAAGGATATGTAGAAATCCTTGAATTTACGCACTTTGTAGAGCTTTTCAGCTTCAACAGGATTGCTGAAAATCACAAGGAAAAAGAGCTTGTGAGGAAGGTAACGGTTGTTGTGGCATCAGACCTCGGTTGTGGGAACACAAATAATTCTGAATATGAAAGTAAATAGAGAACTATCAGATATGTTGATAGAACGTAGGGATACTTGAAAGAGTGTCCCTATTTTTTATATTAGGGCATTCCATTAGGAGTGCCTTTTTCAATTCACTTTAGAAGGAGGTCATACAATGACAAACACAGCGTTAGGAGCAGGAGCTGAAAAAGCCCAAGAAATTATTTTTATCAGCGAAGCACATGAGAAATTCTACTACAAGAAATTAAAAGAAGTAAGGTATCAGGATGTGTACCACAAGGCACTTTGCTACTGTCTTGGCATTAACGATGATACCAGAAGAAATGCCAATCGCATTTATGATTTTAAGACAGGCAGTGTAAAAACAGAATGTTTGCATGAAGGCTGGCAGACCAGCGGAAGCGTGAAAGTAGTCAGAATGGCATTTAATTTATATTGCAATGCCACACCAAGCGTGGATGATTACAAGGACGCAGAGGAGCAGATTAACGAGTGCAGGCAGTACACAGTGGAAGAATTGTTCTGCTGTGCCTATGCACCATATTTTTGGCAGGCAATACAAATCCGGTATCCGGAATATGCAACCTATAACCGGAAACTGTATGCCCTGTTTGGAGGAGCAGATTGATGTTAAAGGTTCGATTGATGGGAACAAAGAATGATATTAAATGGTTTGGAAAGATTTTGCAAAGAAATTCCAAAATCGAAGTGACAGAGTTTTCAGATTTATACCAGAATAAAGGGACAAAGAAGTTTTACAGAGCGTATGTAGAAGTGAAAAAGACTAATGTAGCAGAGAGTAAAGGAGAATGTATCATGTGTAAAATAATAGCAATCGCAAATCAAAAAGGCGGAGTCGGAAAGACCACCACAACAAGCAACTTGGGAATAGGACTGGCAAAGCAGGGCAAGAGAGTTCTGCTGATAGATGCCGATGCACAGGGCAGTTTGACTGCAAGTTTGGGATTTACAGAGCCGGACAAGCTGGAGGAAACACTTGCGACGGTGATGGCGAATATCATCAATGATGTGGAAATGGAAGGTGATTACGGGATTTTAAGGCATGAGGAAGGAATTGACCTTATGCCCGGCAATATCGAATTATCCGGTCTGGAGGTATCTCTGGTAAATGTCATGAGCAGGGAACTTGTGATGCGTTCCTATATAGAGCAGGTGAAAGAAAGATATGATTATATCCTGATTGACTGTATGCCTTCACTTGGCATGATAACCATAAATGCATTTGCCTGTGCGGATAGTATCTTAATCCCGGTACAGGCGGCATATCTGCCAGTGAAAGGTCTGGAACAGCTTATTAAGACGATTGGTAAGGTGAAGCGTCAGATAAATCCGAAGCTATCCATTGAGGGTATTTTGCTGACCATGGTTGACTGCAGGACAAATTATGCAAAGGACATCAGTGCATTACTGATTGAGAATTATGGAAGCAAAGTAAGGATATTTGAGAATAGTATTCCGATTTCCGTAAGAGCTGCCGAGATTTCGGCAGAGGGCGTCAGCATCTATCAGCATGACCCAAAGGGAAAAGTAGCAAGAGCCTATCAATCTTTGATGGAGGAGGTGCTTGGCAATGAATAAGGCAGGAAGTGCAGCAAAGGTAAAGCTAAACAGTTTTGATGATTTATTCGGTGCTTCTGATATGACAGTGGGCACCGATCAGGTGCAGGAGATACCGCTTTCAGAGCTTTATGAGTTCAAAGGACACCCTTTTAAGGTTCTGGATGATGAAAAGATGCAGGAAACAGTGGAGAGCATCAGAAATTATGGTGTGCTTATGCCTGGTATTGCAAGACCAAGGGCAGAGGGCGGTTATGAAATAATCGCCGGACACCGCAGGAAACATGGGTGTGAGCTTGCAGGTCTTTCCACCATGCCTATGTTTATCAGAGATTATAACGATGATGAAGCTACGGTGATTATGGTGGATACCAATATCCAGCGGGAAGATATTCTCCCAAGTGAAAAAGCAAGAGCCTATTCGATGAAGTATGAAGCCATGAAGCATCAGGGCAAAAAAGGAAATGGAAGCAGTCTTGATGAAGTTGGAGAAGCAGCCGGAGAGAGTGGAAAGACAGTTCAGCGTTATATGTGGCTTGCCCGTCTGTCAGATGAATTACTGGATATGGTTGATCAGAAGAAAATCGGTCTGGTACAGGGTGTTGACATATCTTTTCTGACAGAACAGGCACAGGAATGGGTGCAGGTCATTCTTGAAGAAACGGGTGCAGCTATCTCGACTACCCAATCATCAAAGTTAAAGTTATATGGGAAAAAAGGCGAGCTGACTCTGCCAATGGTAAGACTGATCTTGACAGAGGAAAAGCCAAAGGAAAGAAAAGTTACAATCAAGGCTGATAAAATCAGCAGATATTTTACGGAGGATTATTCCAGTGAGGATATAGAAAACATTATCTATCAGCTATTGGAAGAATGGAACACCGGAAAGGTGTCGAATAAGCAGTAAAGGAGGCACGGTAAAGTGGGCGATACAATAAACTTTGACTATTACTACGGAATTGAAGCAGAGCAGTTCTCTTTTTATCGTGTTCCCCGACTTTTGATTAAAGACGAGAGATTTAAGGGGCTTAGCAGTGATGCTAAGCTCCTCTATGGGCTGATGCTTGACAGGATGTCATTATCCATGAAAAACGGCTGGCTGGACGATGAAAATAGGGCATACATTATTTATACGGTGGATGCAATTATGGAAGATTTGGGATGTGCAAAGGCAACCTGCGTTAAGATTATGAAAGAGCTTGATACCGAAAACGGAATCGGTCTGATTGAAAAGAAACGCCGTGGACTTGGAAAGCCGGACATAATCTATGTGAAGAATTTTTCTACAATTACTGATGCACAGACAGAAAAAAAGTCCGATAATGCTGATAAAACCACAGAAGTTCACAATGCAGACTTTAAGAGGTTCAGAAAGTGAACTTGCAGAAGTTCATAAAGCAGACCCTATTTATACTAACTATAATCAAACTAACCAGAGTTATACTGATATAAGTTATACCAATCCTATCAATCAATCTAGTAATGAGAGTGAGTCAGAAAAAAGGATTGATTTGATGGATGATGTAAATGCATACATAGAACTGATTAAGGATAACATCGAATATGAGCATCACATGAAGTACGATGATTGGCAGAACAAGGCTTTGTATGAGGAGCTTTTTGAGGTTATCTGTGAGGTTGTATGTGTAAAACGTACAACGATCCGGATAGCAGGCGAGGATTATCCATATGAGCTTGTAAAATCTAAATTTCTGAAGCTGAACAGTGGACATCTGGAGTATGTGATTGGCTGTATGCATGATACAAATACGAAAATAACCAATATCAAGGCATATATGGTTGCTGCTCTTTATAATGCCCCCTCAACGATGAACCATTATTATCAGCAGGAAGTGCAGCACGATATGTACGGAGGTGGCTGGCATGAAAAAGGCATTGTTTAAAATAATTATTCCGGTATGCGTTCTTGTTCTGTGGATGATTACCTGTTATCCGGTTTGTAATAAAGCAGATTGGTTTGATTATTTCCTTTATTGGATTTTGGTAGGATGTCCCTATGGTATCAGAAAAATGTGCATGTTCCTTGTGCCGAAGAATTTTGGTATTGCAGGAAGTATGGGAATACTGGCACTGAATTGTATCGTTGGAGGTCTGATTGGTGGTATTATTGTTCTTGTGAGGATTATCGTTATATTTACGGA
>NZ_JBBMES010000025.1:0-21888 GCF_040096395.1 Lachnospira hominis (ex Hitch et al. 2025)
TCTATGTGGAGGATATTAATGGAGAACTTGAAGAGTGTTATGAGATGATGTACAAAGAGCCTGTTCAGGAAAGTGATGTAAGAAGGCTGGTGCTTGATACGGTATCAAAGTTCTATCATAACATCAGAGCTTGCAGATAGGAGGAAATATGCAGGATTCCAAAGAAAAGCAGTGTCTGATATTTGTAAGAAATAATGCAAATGATACAGCTGACCGTATCGAGGCATATGCAAAAAAGTCCGGCATGGAAGTTGTTGAGACAATTTTTAATACAGATAAAAAAGCGGTTGAACGATTAAGATATTATATTGAAAGAGATGCCATTATCTGTGTGCTAGTAAGAGATGTGGTAGACATTTCAATGGAACTTAATGAGATTAAAGCTGTAATGACACTTGCAGCGGAACATGGAATCAGTATTAATGCAGAGAGCAGGGGCTATGAACCTGCTCTCATTTCTTTTGAATGATATGACAGAAGAAAATAGAAAATTAAAACTGATTATATTTCCGGGCGAAACAGTAGTGATTGATGAACATGGGAAACGGATTGTTGCCTGTCCGACAGAGGATGAGGCAGAAGAATATATCAGGGAACAGGAGGAATGACATAGATGAAACTGAACAGGGGCGATATTGTTATTGCAAATCTGGAGTCAGTAAGTAAAGGGAGCATTCAGAAGTATACAAGACCTTATATTATTATCTCAAATAACAAGGCAAATCAGTATTCACCGGTTGTCACAGCAGTAGCCATGTCCACAAAAACATGGAAAAAGAAATATCTGCCAACCCACTGCCTAATACCGGCTGTAAAGGTAAAGGTTACTGACACAGATTTTGAAGTATTTGACAGTATGGCATTATGTGAGCAGATTGTATCCATTGATGTAAATGTTCAGATTGAGAGGGTAGTTGCTTCAATTTCAGATACGGAACTACTTGATAAGATTACTGAATGTGTAAAAATCCAGATTGGGGCATATGAAAAGTACAATTAAATATTACCGGGGCATTTGCTCCGGGTTACATAGCCACCTGTATTTTATGGGTGGCATTTTTACTGAAAGGGGGATAGATTTTATGACAGCAGAAGAATACAGAGCATTGCTTGATACTGATTTTAGAGATGTCAAGATTAATGAAATGCCCGATATGGCATCTTATCATGCTGATCTGAATGATACGATTGAAAAGAGACAGCAGAAGTTTATAAGAAAAGTTGGAAATCCCTATATGATGAGAGTGGGAAAGATGAAAGTTAAAGTAAGCTTTGCCAATAATGGAGTTTCCATAGAAGAAGCTTTCAAAAATATGCTGCTTACAGTTTAGAATCTTTTTTTTAGAATCATATGGAAAATGAAAGGGAGTTGTGCTATGATATGTTCAAGGACTAAATGAATATGGCATAACTTTCTTTGATATTTTAGTTGGGTACATCTGACGTAGAATATTTAAAGGAGTGTTGCGATATGAGTAAACAAATCTCAAAAATCTATCATGCAGCCATCTACGTTAGATTATCTAAGGAGGATGGCGATGTTTCTACTAGCGCAAAAGCTGAGAGTAATAGTATTTCAAATCAAAAGGATTTCATCCGAAATTTCCTTGCAGACAAAAAAGACATTAGAATAGTTAAAGAATATGTGGATGATGGTTATTCCGGCTCTAATTTTGACCGTCCGTCTTTTCAGACGATGATGGAAGATATTAAGCGAGGAGTAATTGATTGTGTGGTGGTAAAGGATCTTTCACGTTTTGGACGTGAGTATATTGATTCAGGTCGATACATCGAAAGATTATTTCCGGCTCTTGATGTAAGGTTTATTGCAATCAATGATAACTATGACAGTGTGACTGGAAAGTCACAGGGTGATGAGATTATTATTCCGTTTAAAAACCTGATCAATGATGCATATTGCAGGGATATCAGTATAAAGATACGAAGCCATTTGGATGTAAAGAGAAAAAATGGTGAGTATATCGGTGCATTTGTTCCCTATGGGTATGAAAAATCGGATGATGATAAACATAAGCTGGTTATTGATATTTATGCAGCCGGTATTGTGAAGGAAATTTTTCGGCTAAAGCTTCACGGAATGAGTCAGGATGCAATAGCAACACAGTTGAATAATGAGGGTGTGCTTGCACCTATGGAATATAAGCAGAGCACAGGGAGCGGTTATCAGACCGGATTTTTACAGAATGAAAAATCGGTATGGAGTTCAGTCACGGTCCGCAGGATTCTTGAAAATGAGATTTACATTGGAAATCTTGTTCAAGGCAAAAGAACGACACCAAATCATAAAGTGAAGCAGGAGGTTGTTAAGCCGGAATCTGACTGGATAAGAATCGAAAAAAATCATGAGCCGATTATTAGTGACAGGGATTTTGAGATTGTTCAAAGGTTGTTGGGAATGGATACGAGAATATCTCCGGATTCAGATATGGTCTATAATCTTTCAGGTATTGCAGTATGTGCAGACTGTGGTTCACCAATGACAAGAAAAATTACAACAGCAGGTGATAAGAAATACGCTTACTATATCTGCTCTAATCATAAATTGACAAAGCAGTGTTCACAGCACTCAATATCAGTATCGTTATTAGAGGATACGGTGCTTGAAATGTTAAAGCTTCATATCAAAAACGTAATGAATCTGGAAGAAATACTTGATTATATTGGAACAATTCCTTTCCAGCAGCTTGATGTAAAAAGTCTTGAAGCAAGAAAACAGAAAAAACTTGAGGAAGTTGAGAAGTGTAAAAGACTGAAAACTTCACTGTATGAAGATATGAAGGACGGAATTCTTACTAAAGAAGAATATCTTGAACTTCATGAGGCATATCTGAAAAAAGCAAAAGAGGGAGAAGAAATAATTCGCCAGATTGAGAGAGACATTGCTTTAATTTTTGAGGAGAAGGATGATAAGCATCTCTGGATGAATTATTTTACCGAATACAAGGATATTAAGGAACTGACCAGGGACGTGGTTGTAAAACTGATTTCTGAGGTAAGGGTTTCAGAGAATAAAGAGATTGAAATCGTATTTGACTTTGATGATTGTTATAAGAAGTTATTAGAATCAGTCGAAAAACTTGGTTATCAAGTAGATAAAGAACCGGGTGGACAATTAAATATCAGCAGAAGGGAGGCTGTGTAATATGGCAAGAAAAAGCAGAAAAAATATGATGCTACAGGAAAACACAGCCTTACCGGATAAAGAGAAGAAGGTACTTTTTAAGGCTGGATTATATGCAAGACTGTCCCATGAAAAGGAAGAGAACATTGAGAGAGGGACAATCGAAACACAGATGGAACTTATGAAGAATTATGTCAAAGATCACGAAGATATTGTAATTGAAGAGGAATATTATGATGCTTCCTTTACCGGTACTAATTTTGAAAGACCGGATTTTAAGCGAATGCTTGAGGATGCAAAAACAGGAAGAATTAACTGTATTATTGTTAAGGATTTATCGAGACTTGGAAGAAATTATGTGGAGATGGGGAACTACATTGAAAGAGTGTTTCCTTTTCTCAATGTAAGATTCATTGCTGTTACGGATGATTTTGACTCGTTCAGACCGGGCACAGACCTTATGATGCCTTTGAAAAATATCGTAAATGAGTTTTATACAAAGGATATTTCCAAGAAAGTTTCAACTGCACATCGTAGAAAATGGACTACTGATGAATATATGTGCGGTTTTGCTCCATATGGATATCTGAAATCCAAGACGGAGAAGAACAGAATTGTTGTGGATGAAGCAACTGCTGGAAATGTCAGGCTTATTTATAAATTGTTTTTAGATGGCAAAGGTTACACACCAATTGCAAAATATCTGAATGAGCAGGGAATAATGTCACCATTGATGTATTTAAAATCTCTTGGTTATCAGCAGAATGTAAGAACCAATGGTGTATGGACCAAAACAACAGTCAAGTCAATACTGACAAATCAGGCTTATATTGGTTCGGCGGTGCATGGGAAAGTAGTAATTGAGAAATACAATAATATTCCACTCCATGCAACAGATCCAAGTGAATGGGTCGTTGTTGAAAATACGCATGAGCCGCTTATCGACAAAAAGACATTTGAAAAGGCACAGGAAAGAGTAAAGGAAATCTCGGATGCTTATTTTGCAAAAGAGTTTACAAAACACCCACCTAATGAAATGAATCTGCTAAAGGGAAAAATCGTATGCGGAGACTGTGGCAAGGGAATGAGACTTTCTCCAAGAACAACAAAATCGTATGTATATTTTTGTGGAACTTTTTCAGATGGTATTAATCCGGCATGTTCAAGACACAAAATTGATCAGGAGGAAGTCAACAAAGCTGTCTTTGCTCAGATTTCAAATCATATGCGTTGCTGTATTGACGCATTAAAAGTGATACGGGAATTAAATGCAAGAAGCAGCGGACTGAAAAAATACGATGTGTATGAAAAAGCCATTACCAGACAGCGCAGGGAACTGGAGAAAGTAAACCGCAAGTTCTCTGAGTTATATGGAGATTACTCAGAACATTTGATTAATGAGAGCGAATATCTGACATTAAAACAGCAGTATCTTCTAAAAAGCGAAGCTTTGAAGAAGGAGATTGATAATCTTTTAGTATCTCAGAACCTGTATTCAAAGAATTATAAGATTGATGAAGACTGGGAAAACCTTATCAATAAATATCTGAAATGCAGAAAGCTTAACAAAGAGCTGGCAGATGCATTTGTTGACAAGGTACAGGTGTTTGAAGATGGCAGAATTTCCGTAAATCTGGTTTATGATGATTGTCTGGAAGAACTGTTACAGGTAAAGAATAAGAGAGAAGGTGATTTGTATGAGTAAGATAACTGCTATGTATATTCGCCTTTCTATGGAAGATGAGGATGTATCATTAAATCAGAAGGAGGAGAGTAACAGTGTATCCAGTCAGAGGGAATTGTTAGAAGCATTTATTGGCAATCATTCGGAGCTTAAGGATACGAAGGTACAGGAATACTGTGATGATGGATTTACCGGAACAAAATTTGAAAGACCGGATTATATGAAGCTTATGGAGGATGTCCGGGCTGATAAAATATCCTGCATTGTTGTAAAGGATTTATCCCGACTCGGAAGGGATTATATTGAAGTCGGTAGTCTTCTGGAGCAGATATTTCCACTTTATCAGGTACGGGTTATTGCAGTTAATGACAATTATGACAGCGATAATTATGATGGTTCCACGGGCGGTATGAATGTTGCGTTTAAGAATTTAATCTATATGCTTTATAGCAGGGACTTGTCCAATAAAGTCAGCTCTGCAATGCATACGAGGATACTGAAAGGTGAGAACATCAGTGGTCAGTTAAGGTATGGGTATGTCAAAGACCCAAATGATAAGCATAAGATTATTGTCGATCCGGAAGCAGCAGAAGTGGTTAAGCTGATATTTGAACTGACCGCACAGGGCAAAAGCAAAACGGAAGTGGCAAATTATCTGAATGCTCAGGGTATTGATACACCATCCGCATACAAAAAGAGAAAAGGAAGCAGAAACTTTTTCCATGCAGTTGAAGTAAAAAGTCTGTGGAGTACTTCTTCTATCCGGGATATATTAAACGATGAAGTTTATCTTGGAAAACTGATATGGAATAAAACTAAGAAGAGGATAGGTAGCAATAACACTTCAAGCTATGTTCCTAAAGACGAATGGATGGTGATAGAAAATTGCCATGAACCCATTATTACTCAGGAATTATTTGATATGGCACACGCTAATTCAAAAAAATGTGTTCGTTCAAAGCGTGGTAAGAGAAACTATAATCCATTTTATTATTGTGGTGTGTGTGGCAGAGCTTTAGCACCTAGCAAAAGGGTAAAAGGTGACATTCTTCTTTGTTACTCGTCCAGAATTGAGGAAAATTCTCCATGCAAAAGCAACAGGGTGGAAATTGCCAAGGTTGAAGATGCAATCATGAAAACTGTAAATATGTATGCAACAGTTTATCTGGATGAGAAAGGAATAAAGAGAGCCGGTAAATCGAAAGAAGTATCTCCGGAAGAAAAGATTGCAACACTTGAAAAGAAGGTGAAGAGCCTCAGCAGTAAAAAGATGATGTTGTATTCTGATTATAAGGATGACAAGCTCACAAGAGAAGAGTATGTCAAGCGTTCAAAGGCGATGGTGGAGCAGATTGATGAATTGCATCAGGAAATCGAACAGCTTAAAACAGAAATACCGCCAGAAGATAATTCTTCTAGTAAGTTTGAGACACAGTTAGAAAGTATCATCAATATGGAATCTTTTGACAGAGAGAAAATCCAGAAGGTAATCAAAAAAGTGATTATCAATGGAGAGGACAATATAGAGATTGTATGGAATACAGATGATCCATTTTTCAAGTAAGATGGATGGTTACAGAGTTTGGAGTGCCGAGAAAATGTGGCACTCCTTTCTTCTGCAAGTATAAATATTGCTTTCAATATACTGCAATAGCAGGTATAATGGGAAGTGATATTTGAGGGTACAAAAAATCAATTTTTTTTTGGTCTGGAGTTGACACGAGCAGGAAGCAATATGCCTGATTTGAGTCTTTTGGTTGAACTTGCGGATTTTTACAATGTTGACATCAGGGAAATTATTGACGGGGAAAGGAAAAGCGAGATTATGAACAGTGAAGAAAAAGAGACATTGAAACTTGTTGCGGATTATGCGGAGAACGAAAAGGGCATTTTACTTAAAAGACTCAGAATTATAAGTATCGTAGGGCTGTGTTCGATTATTGTCGGTTTTGTGATGCTGAATCTGGGAACGGAAAATAACATGCCTGTTTATGATTATGTTATGGGAACTTCGTTCGGACTGGCTATGGGTGCATTGATTGTCGCAGTTTTTTATTCTACGGGAGTATTGTCTTATTTAAGAAAAAATATAAAATGCAGGAACAGCATGAAAGTCATAAAGATAATCGCTATATTGGCATGTGCGGCATTTTTGGCAGCATCAATAGTTGCGTCATTATAAAAAAACATCGCAGTTAAATGATTTTTTGTAAGTTTATTTACAAAGTGGCTTGTCATTGCCGACGGACTTTACTATAATAATTAAAGGAGTGCAAAGTTCGTGTATACACTGTAACTTGGCAACTGCCGTGAAACTGTCGGAACACGCAATACGTGTTTTGTGGTTTAGGAAAAACAATATATGAAAGGGACAATATGAATCAGGAAAAGGTTATTGTTATAGACTTTGGCGGACAGTACAATCAGCTTGTTGCACGTCGTGTCCGTGAATGTAATGTATATTGTGAGATTTATTCTTACAAGACACCTCTTGAGCAGATAAAGGCCATGAATCCTAAGGGAATTATCCTTACAGGTGGTCCAAACAGTTGTTATGAAGAGGGTTCGCCTACATGCACAAAGGAATTATTTGAACTCGGAGTACCGGTACTCGGACTTTGTTACGGGGCACAGCTTATGCAGCATGTTCTTGGCGGAAAGGTTGAAAAGGCACCTGTGCGTGAGTACGGAAAGACAGAGACTTTTGTGGATAAGAGCAGTGCTTTATTTGGAGATGTTTCAGAAAAGACTATCGTGTGGATGAGTCATTTTGATTATATTTCACAGGTTGCACCGGGATTTAAGATTATCGCCCACACAGCAGACTGTCCTGTCGCAGCTGCTGAGTGCAAGGAAAAGAATCTCTATGCAATTCAGTTCCACCCGGAAGTTCTTCATACACAGGAAGGTACAAAGATGCTTCATAATTTTGTACGCGGCGTGTGCGGTTGTGCTGGAACATGGAAAATGGATGCATTTGTTGAAAATACGATTAAGGAAATCCGTGAAAAAGTCGGCGACGGCAAGGTTTTACTTGCTCTTTCAGGCGGTGTTGATTCATCTGTTGCGGCCGGACTTCTCTCAAGAGCAATCGGAAAACAGCTTACATGTGTATTCGTAGACCACGGTCTTTTGCGTAAAAACGAAGGTGATGAAGTTGAGGGCGTATTTGGTCCAAATGGTCAGTTTGACCTTAACTTTATAAGAGTAAATGCTCAGGAAAGATATTACTCAAAGCTTGCGGGAGTCACAGAACCCGAAGCAAAGAGAAAGATTATAGGTGAGGAATTTATTCGTGTATTTGAGGAAGAGGCAAAGAAAATCGGTGCTGTTGATTTCCTTGCTCAGGGCACAATTTACCCTGACGTTGTTGAAAGCGGACTCGGCGGCGAATCAGCCGTAATCAAGTCTCACCACAACGTAGGCGGTCTTCCTGATTTCGTTGATTTCAAGGAAATTATTGAACCTCTCCGCAACCTTTTCAAGGATGAGGTAAGAAAAGCTGGTCTTGAGCTTGGAATTCCTGAAAATCTCGTATTCCGCCAGCCATTCCCGGGTCCGGGTCTCGGAATCCGAATTATCGGTGAAGTAACGGCTGACAAGGTACGTATCGTTCAGGATGCAGATTTCATCTATCGTGAAGAGGTTGACAAGGCAGTAGCCGAATACAAGAAGGCAAACGGTGAAGCTCCGGCATGGATGCCGAACCAGTATTTCGCAGCTCTCACTAACATGCGTTCAGTCGGCGTTATGGGTGACGAGAGAACCTACGATTACGCGGTTGCACTGCGTGCCGTAAACACTATAGATTTCATGACAGCCGAGAGTGCCGAGATTCCATTCGCAGTGCTCCAGACAGTCATGAGCCGAATTATAAACGAGGTGCGTGGGGTCAATCGAGTATTTTACGATTTGACGAGCAAGCCACCTGGAACGATTGAGTTTGAATAAGGTACATGAGCCAAGAAATGCCGAATTTGCGGCGCTTCTTGGCTTCTTTTTGGTTGTGTGACAATCAAATGACAATAATTTTATTTGAAATGTGGAATGAGTGATATAAATTTGGTTTAGAGTTAATTGATTAAATATGGTATCATGCGGAATTCATTTTCTGATACTGCACGCATTACACCAATAAATTCAATTTTCGTTACGGAAGTTACTTTTACCTTAAATGGGAATTCGGGTGAAGTTGCTCTTGTTGTAAATGCTGCTAAAGCGTTACATGTTAATCCATTGTTTAGTGTTATGTTTTTATTAAATCCCTGTGAAAATATTGAATCACTTTCGCAAGTAATACTAATATCATTCTCTTCGTTTTTAACTAAAATAGCATATCGGGATATTGGTTCCATATATGTCTCTGCACGAAATTCTATTATCATTTCGCAAGAACTGTTTTTTGTAATATATGCACGTACATTTTCATATATTTGGTTATGTGAAGAAAATGTATTAGTCCCATTAATAACATCAATCATCTGTCTGATGGAATTTTCTAATCCCTTACCAAACACATCTATATATAGGGTTTGTAGCAATATGGCAGGCATCATACAGTCATCTAATTTAACAGGAATAATTTTAGCTGTACCATTAGAAGCTTTTAATATTGCATTTTGCCATTCTAATTTAACCATGTTGCTCTGTAAACTATTTTTCGATACGAAGAAAAAGAAAAATTTACAGTTAGTTAATCCTTCGTTCATTTTATCAATTATACCATCTCCAGGTTGGATAGACCAACTATCATAAAAGACATTATTTTGCCCATAAACTTGTGCTAATCTTAAGGCTATTGGTTCCACAATTGCCTTGTCTTTGGCTGTGTGACTAATAAAGATCATTTTATTACCTCCTAATTCATTTTTCAGTTATATCGACAATATCTATATTGGTCTCAATTGTTTTTTTATCGTCTTTATCATTCAAAACACTAAAATCCCCATTAATAAACATTTTGTATGCTCTGTTTGCAATAACTTTGGTTTCTACTAAATCAAATCCTCCACCAATGACGCCGCCAACAACAGGGACTAATTTAGCAATATTGATAATTCCCTTTTCTCCAAATTTGGTTAGAAATCTAAAGCCTACCTTCTGATTGATTTTTGTTAATACAGTACCGGGAATCTTTTTTACCATGGCAGTTGTAAATTTAGTTCCAAATTTTATGCCAGCTTGTTTGATTATTTGATCAATAGAAATGCCTGCAAGGCAAGCATAAACTAATGTTTGCACCTGATCGCTATGAGTATCATAACCACCCATATATGCAAGGCAGGCAATCATACGCATTTGAACATACATCACACTGCTGACATTTGCAGGAATGGCAACGGGTAATGTAATAAGTCCGCCTAATCCGGTTACAAATCCCGAAGTTGTACATTTAGCAACTTGATAATTTACAAATTGTCTTGCTGCTTTTTCTGTTGAATTATTTTTTGATAAGTAATCATTGGCTAAAACATCAATAGGTTGACTGACTTTAGGGATGCCGTTTATGGATTTTTCATATAATGTATCCAATAGTTCCATTATTTGATTTTGATTCATTTCCATATGTTGAATTCTCCTTTATCTTTTTTAGAGACAATGTAAATTTCGCGAAGGTTACTCCTTCTTCGGTTTCCTTTTCCTCTTCACATAAGAGAAATCCGGAAACAAGTCTTTTAACAATTCAGCAGTTTCTTCTGCATCGTCATATTCATCCATATTTTGAACCAGTAGCTGGTCGTCATCATCAAGATTTAGCGATACAGTATATTCTTTATTCGGGTCTGTTGGGTTCATTGGGTATTTTATCTCTTTGAGGTAATATTCCGTTTCTGATATTTCTTCATCTTCAAGCTTGTCTCGAAAGCGTGCCCAATACTCAATCATCTTTCGGAAGTTATCAAGGTCTTCCTGTGGACGGGGACCGGCACTTGGGAGTCGCTCTTCAAATTTGAAGCATACTTCTCCATCTTTCATAGTAGGTCGTAGTCCATATGCCCATTCCATGTCAAACAGTACATGAAGTGCACTGAATATATTTGCTACATCAGGGTCAGATAATGCATAAAAGCTGACTCCTAGATTGTTTGCAATATTTAATAAAGTTGCTTCATCCGGATATCTGTTTCCGAGCTCATAGTTTCTGATAGTGGATTCGTTTAATCCACATTTATCTGCTAATTCCTTTTGCGTCATATCAGATGCAATTCTGAAATTTCGAATCAAATAGCCTACCCGACTGGTGAATTTCTCGCCCATTTTTACTGCTCCTTATTCGTGGAATGAGTGTTGTAGAATGCATGAAGATACGAGGTACAAACCATGCATCTGTGTACATTATAACATCAACAGTGCAAAAGTGAAATGTTTTTACTAAAAATTATTGACAGTACAAAAATGAACTGCTAATATAAAATACAACAAAACAGTTCAGAAATGAACTGAATAATAAAACAAAAGAGAGGAGGCATTAGCTTATGGAGAACAAGAGATTTTTGGCCGCGCAAGACGTCATGGAAATGCTGGGAGTTTCACTATCGTATTCCTATAAACTGATACGACGGCTGAATGCAGAACTTGAGGCGGATGGATTCGTGACAATAAAAGGACGTGTCAGTACACAGTATTTTCTGAAACGAATCTACGGGCTATCTACGGATAAGGAGGTGGGATAGATGGCGGTTATCAAGAATAATAAGACCGGAATGTGGGAGGTGAGAACCTATTATAAGGATTTGACCGGAGCAAGAAAACAGAAAACCAAGAGGGGCTTTGCCAAGAAGAGCGAAGCCCTTGAATGGGAGAGGAATTTCAAACTGAAAGAGGATCAGAGTATCAGTATGAGTTTCAAAAGTTTTGTGGATATTTATCTGACGGATTTAGAACCAAGAATAAAACGCAATACTTTTCTGACAAAGAAGCACATTATTGAGACAAAGATTCTGCCTTATTTCGGGAAAAGAAAACTGGATGATATTCGGACATCAGATGTCATCCAGTGGCAAAATGAGATTATGAAGCTGAAAAAGGATAATGGGGAGTTATTCTCCCCTACCTATCTGAAAACCATTCATAATCAGCTCAGTGCCATATTAAATCATGCGGTAAATATGTATGGTCTGAAAGATAATGTGGCACGAAAAGCCGGAACTATGGGGAAAGAAGAAAATAAGGAGATGGAGTTCTGGACACAGGAGGAATTTCAGGCATTTTTGGAGTGCGTGGCAGATAAGCCTATTTCCTATTATGCATTTGAAATGCTTTATTGGACAGGCATTCGTGAAGGTGAGCTGCTTGCCTTGACTCCAGCGGATTTTAATTTTGAAAAGAAAACACTCCGGATTAACAAGTCATATCAGAGACTGGAAGGCAAAGATGTGATTACAGACCCGAAAACTCCAAAGAGTAACAGAACCATTGTCATGCCGGATTTTCTTGCTGTAGAGATGGAGGATTTTATAAGCAGCCTTTATGGAATAAAGGATGATGACAGAATTTTCACTATTTCAAAAAGTTATCTGCATCACGAGATGGATAGAGGTGCAAAGCTTGCAGGAGTAAAAAGAATCCGGATTCATGGATTGCGACACTCGCACATTTCATTGCTAATCAATTTAGGATTTTCTGCATTGGCAATAGGTGAAAGAGTCGGACATGAGGCGGTAGATATCACATATCATTATGCACATTTATTTCCAACGGTGCAGACGGATATGGCAGCACAACTGGAAACAGAAAGGGAGGCGTTAGTCAATGTCAGAAAAGAATAGAGATGATAAAAACAGATGGCGGAATGTGACAATAGCATTCCGCATGTCACCGGAGGAAAACGAGGA
Source organism: Lachnospira hominis (ex Hitch et al. 2025) (assembly GCF_040096395.1). NCBI lineage: Bacteria > Bacillati > Bacillota > Clostridia > Lachnospirales > Lachnospiraceae > Lachnospira > Lachnospira hominis (ex Hitch et al. 2025). The sequence goes on from NZ_JBBMES010000025.1 coordinate 12,662, forward strand.
GCTGAATAACAGAGTGAAGCTCTGCGGATTTCGTACCAAGCAGGATTATATAATCCAGAGTGTTCTTCATCAAAAGGTGGTTGCCACTGGTAATCCGTTGATGCTGGTGCAATTCCGGCAGAACCTGCAAAGGATTGAGCACGAGCTTGAGCGGATAGAAAAGGCATCGGACATGGATGGGGAGTTACTTACTCCCATCCGCTCCATGCTGGAAATATTGGAAGGCTTCAAGGAACAACCGAGAACATTGGCAGATATGAAACAACTTACAGTACCAAATGAGGAATAACAGATATTTTGTATAAAGGAAGTGACTGCTATGAGCGAAGAAACATTATTTGAAAAATTAGGTGTGAAATACATAGAAAAAGAGGGCATTTTTTATCCGTTGATTACATTAGGTGGAGAGGAAAATATTACAGATGTTGGAAAATATGGTCGTATGTGGATGGGTTACATACAGAAGGAATATCCGCAGCGATACAGAAGTATGGTACGATTTGGAGAATTATATGTTAAAGCAACCGAGGTAAATGAAGTGGCTTATGAATTGCTGGAGGATATTGAAAATGAGTGGTTGCGTAAACATAAACCAAAGCATGCGAATTCTTTTGTGGAAATGTATCAGCTACGAACTCAGGCAAGAATGATAGCAGAGGAAGTAGTTCTGCATGATGTGGTGAACTGTTTTCATTAGGGGATAAGTGGAGTTCTGTATCGGAACTGTGGCTGGTAAATAATATGTCGCGTATCCGCAACTTATAAGCTCCCGAAAGGGAGCTTTATCCGGTGGGGAGAGCCGTACAGCCACTCCGGCGAGGAGCGCAAAACCCGCTTGCGGGTCTGCATTTTTGATGGCGAAGCTGTCAAAAGTGCTTTTGCGTTACTTTTGACAAAAGTAACAAAACCTTCCCAGGGAAATCTGCTGTTTCGTGCCGTATCCGGCACTCATTACGGATAAGAAGGAGGTGCCTATATACATACCAAAAGAGGAGGATTTTGACAATGGAAAGAACTATCAGTTTTATGAATGGGGAAGGTTCCATCGGGCACAACATAAGAAGATTTATAGCTGACAATGTAGATGCCAGCCGTACCAAGAATAATATCACGCTTATCCATGAGGATATTAAGCAGGCTTATCATAAATTGTTTGACAAGGCGCTTAAGGAATACAATGCAAAACAGAAACGCAAGGACAGGCAAATTAAGAGTTATTATGACAAAATTTCTCGAAGCAAGCAGGAAAAATTATTTTATGAGGTTATCGTTCAGATAGGCAATAGGGATGATACAGGAGTAGGTAGTTATTCTGCTGAGGTTGCAACATGGGTGCTGAAGGATTATGTGAAAAAGTTTCAATTTCGCAATCCACAGCTTTATGTGATTGGTGCCTATATTCATCTGGATGAAGAAACGCCACATTTGCATCTGAATTTTATCCCTTGGGTATCCGGCTGCAAGAGAGGCTTGGAGACAAAGACAAGTCTTAAGGCTGCACTTGCTACCAGAGGATTTGTAAGTGAAGGCAAAGGAAACACTGAATGGAAGCAGTGGGCGGAGGCAGAGAAAGAGGATATTGCTCTTATTATGAGCCGGTATGGAATTGACTGGAAAAAGAAAGATACACACAATAAGCATTTATTCGTACTGGATTATAAAAAGCAGGAACGGGCAAAAGAAGTGGCTGCACTTGAGGAGGAGTTGGAGGGCGCACAGGTTGTTCTGGAATTAAAAGAGGAACGGATTGAGTCTCTGGAAAAAGAAATTGAAAGTAAGCGAGATGGTTTTAGAAAAGAACAGTCTGAGGCTCAAAAGAAGCTGGATGATACCATAGCGGAAAAACAGAAATTACAGTCAGAAACAACGGATTTACGCTTAAAGAATTCAGAATTACGGGCGGAATATTATGAGAATGTAGATAAGCTCTCAGATAAACAGAAGGAAATGGAGGCGGTGCAAAAAGAGGCTGACAAGTGGATGATAATATCGGATACTGCAAAATGGCAGACTGAGCAGGCACAATTTGAACTGGAGGAGGCGGAAAGGCTTAAGAAGGAACTTCTGAGAGCGGTCGATGGCGACGATTATCTGAAAGAGCAGGTGATAGAACTGAGATATCAGAATCAGATATTGCAGGAGGAAAATCGTAGCCTAAAGGAGAAACTGGAGAAGGCATATGAGTTTATGAAACAGTTTGTGATTGGCGGGATTAATCTGTTGGAGAAGTTTATGGAGTGGATTGGAGAGAAGGTCAAGGATGTGGGGAGAGGAAGGTAAAAAAGAAAGATTGGAACCTTAAAAAGAGAATTTAGAGGGTTGAGAAATGCAGAGAAAAGTGATATAGTAAAATGTAAAGAAGGAGGCAGATGTATGATAGCAGAAAAAGAAAAAAAGGTTGGTAGAAAAGCTATTCCTGTAGCAGAGAAAAAAATAGGATGTAAAATATATTTGACGAAAGAACAGCAAGAAGATATAGAAAACTATGGTGTAGGAGCTTCCTTCTCTGAAAGATGTGCAAATTTAATTTCTCTTGAAATAGAAAAACAAAAGGAAGAAGAGGCTGATACAGTCAAAATTATTGATTTATTTGCAGGATTAGGAGGGATTCGGTTAGGATTTGAGCAGGGATTAAAAAAACAGGGGCTTCATGCAAAATGTGTATTTACATCGGAAATCAAGAAGTATGCTATAAAGGCATATCAAAATTATTTTGGAAATGAAAAGATTTATGGAGATATCACACAAATAAAAACAAAGGACATTCCTGATTTTGATGTTCTTTTAGCTGGTTTTCCGTGTCAGCCATTCAGTTCAGCTGGAAAAGGATTAGGATTTTCAGACACCAGAGGAACACTTTTTTTTGAAATAGAAAGAATTCTTAAAGAAAAGAAGGGAATAGGAAAACCGGCAAAGGCTTTTTTACTTGAAAACGTTGAAGGATTGGTTAATCATGATAATGGTAACACATTAAATGTAATAATAGCTAAATTAAAAGGTCTTGGTTATAAGGTTAACTATAAGGTGCTAGATTCGCAATATTTTGGGTTGGCACAGAGTAGAAAGCGAATATATATAGTTGGCACATTGAATGAAAAAGTTGATTTGGAAAACTTTGAAAAGAGCACAGCAACTTTTTCGGATATAATGGAAAGAGGATTGCCAATAATTGAGAGTACTTTTACAAAAAAATTATTCAATAATTATTCTCCTGACGAAGTTGTTGGAAAATCAATAAAAGATAAAAGAGGAGGGAAGGATAATATTCATTCATGGGATATTGATTTAAAGGGAAAAACAACAAAGCAACAGAGAGATTTATTAAATGCGTTGCTTTGTGAAAGAAGAAAAAAGAAGTGGGCGAAAGAAATCGGAATAGAATGGATGGATGGTATGCCTCTGACGGTTGAACAAATAGAAACATTTTATAATAATAAAAATCTAAAAACAATGTTGGATGATTTGGTAAAAAAAGGATATTTAAAATATGAGCATCCAAAGAAATTAGAAGATGGGCAACGTAAACCTGATACATCAAAACCTAAAGGTTATAACATTGTATCTGGTAAACTTTCGTTTGAGTTTTCAAAAATTTTATCACCTAATGAAATGGTGCCAACATTGGTAGCGATGGATGTGTCAAAGTTAGGAGTTGTTGATAACGGAGGATTAAGGAAACTTTCAATACGAGAAGGACAAAGATTATGTGGATATAATCCAGATGAGTATGATTTAAGTATTTTGAAAGAGAATGAGGCATTCGACTTGTTAGGTAATACGGTATGCGTTCCAGTAATTGCAGCAATTTCTGAAAGAGTAGCTATGGCATTAAAGAGGGCTTAGTCCTCTTTAATGCTTTTCTTTTTGATGCAAAATATGGATAAATATGGTATAATATCTACATCTATTTTCAAAAGTATTTTTAGGTGGTGATAGTATGCAATATATAAGTGCACAAGGAATTATTGATTTATTAAAAGAGCGAAATATTGATGAGGCTATCGGGCAAATTAAAATATCCTTAAATGGAACAGAAGTGGTTATTAAACAGAATGACATTATAGGTAATGCTTTACAAGAGTGGTTAGGGCAATTTTTGAGAGAAAATGATATTTATTTTAGAAGTGCACAAGGCCAAACTTTTCCTGACTTTTATTTGTCCGAATCCGATACAGAAGCTTTATGTGAGATGAAAACATATTATGCAACGCGAAATGCTGCATTTGATGTGGCTAATTATTTTGGGTATGTGGATTCTTTGAAGGAAAAACCATGGCGCTTGGATAGTGATTATTTGATTTTTGCATACATAAGTGATGATGAAGGAAACATTTCAATAAAGGATATGTGGTGTAAGAAAGTATGGGAGATAACCGGTCCAGCTCAGGATTTTGCACTAAAATGCCAAAGGAAAAAAGGCCAAATTTATAATATAAGACCGGCAAACTGGAAAGAAAATAGCCGAGGAACATTAAAACCGTTTTCATGTAAGGAAGAATTTATTGCTGCATTATACCAGACGCATTTAAGCGAAAGTAATCAGACGAAAGTGTCTAAAGCATGGCTGGATAGTGTAATTGTGGAATATGAAAAATATTCTGGTGAAGATATGAGTAATAGGATAATGGCATATGTGAAAGGAATTAATAAGTAATGGCAACGAAAGCAGAAAAATTATTGAAACAATTACAAATAGATGGTATTGTTGGTGCAACAGGAAAGATTAATGCAAATTTTGAATTAAAAACAGGGAGCTTAAATATTCAAAAGCAGATTATGAGACCAAGTTCAGTAGGACAGATAATTGAAGAATGGTTGAGTGCATATATGGATGAAAAAAATATATATTATAGAGCACAAAAATCGCAAGAATCACCAGACTACTTTTTGAATGAAAAAAGTGATAATAAAGATTTGCTTGAGGTTAAAGTGTATGGTAAATCTGCAGCATTTGACTTGGGGAATGTAAGAGGGGTATGCAATACATTACCCGATGAGGCTTATAAGTTAGATATGGATTATTTGATTATCCATTATGTTATGGATAGTGTGACAGGTAATATTATTATTAGGGACATATGGTTGAGAAAAATATGGCAGGTAGCAGGGAAAGAGATTACATCACCCTACAGATTGAGTAGACAAGTGAAAAATAATCAAGTAACCACAATTAGACCTATTGGAATGAAAAAACCAAATCCGAAAGCTGAATTTACAGATGTCGAAGATTATTTACATGCATTGTATATCGAGTATGCGGAGATAGAAAAAACAAAGAAGAAGCAGGAGGAATGGTTGAAGAAAATTGTAGCGAACTATAACAAGTTTAAGAAAGCAGAGATACTAGATTATGATAGAATATTGAGTAAATAGGAAGAAAGAAGGAATTTCATGGGAGAGATTAAAATCACTATAGAAAATTGCAACAATATTTCGCATGGTGAATTGACTTTAGAGGAAAATAAACTCAATATAAAATATGGAATGAATGGAACTGGGAAATCATCATTATCAACAGCAATTTCTTTGATAAGTCAGGGAAAAGATTTGACCGAGTTGAAGCCGTTTGGCAGCGGTGACGAGGTTGTTCCTACAATTAATCTAAGTAAGAACATACGAGTGGTTAAGGTATTTAATGAAGAATTTGTCAATAATATGGTATTTAAGGAAAGTAAAGTGATTGATAATGCATTTGATGTATTTATCAGAACACCAGACTATGAACAAAAAAGAGCTGAATTAGATAGTCGATTGACTAAATTGAAGGTTGATATTGATACAAAACCACAGATAATCCAATTAAAAGGCGATATTTCTGCTTTTATGGGAAAACTTGAGTTGAATGCTACTGGAAGTAGCATAAAGAATAATACGAATTATAAGGCTATCATAAAGAAAAATAATGTGTATAACATTCCAGAAAAATTAAAAAAATATAGTCCAATAATATCAGATGACCAAATTTGTATTAGTTGGATTGATTGGAAGTCAAAAGGTGATTCGTTTGATACAAAGGGAATATGTCCCTACTGTTCAGATGAATTAAAAACTGAGTTTGACGAAGAAAAGAAAACATTCAAAGAGACATACAAAAAGTCAGATGCACAGAATTTGAAGAATATGTTGGATTTATTTGAAAATTTTCATAAATATATGCCAGATGATAAATTTGATTCTATTATTGCATGTATAAAGGAAGAGAAAGAAGAGAGTGCAATAAGTGCAATTTTAAAGGCATTTATGAATGAATATGTACATATATCAAATCAACTTAATAAGATTTCGTCATTTGATAAAAATGTATTTAGACAATCTGACATTAATGATATAGACAAGGTATTAGAGAACATGAAATTAGAAAAAACAATTTTTAATTTCTTTTCTAATGACGAATTTTTTGCAATAGTTGATTTGATTAATAATTCTATTGAAGAATTAAGAAAAGAAGCTCAGGCTATTAAAGCGGCAATAGGTAAGTTACAAAGTGTGCTGAAGAAAACAATTTCAACGTCACAAAAGGATATAAATGATTTTCTTGAATCTGCTGGTATAGCCTATCGTGTAGGGATTAATTTAGATGAAAGTGGACAAGCAATAGCAACTTTGCAATATGTACATGATAAGGAATCAGTGCAAGTAGATAATATTAGGAATCATTTGAGTTGGGGCGAAAGAAATGCATTTTCATTGGTGTTATTTATGTTTTATGCCATCAGTGAAAATGCGGAGCTTGTGGTTTTGGATGATCCCATTTCTTCTTTTGATACAAATAAAAAGTATGCGATAATTCATAGAATGTTTTCTAAACAAAGTGGTGCTTTGCCAAGAAGTTTTTATAAACAGACAGTATTAATGCTGACTCACGACTTTGAACCAATAATTGATTTTGGTGTGGTAGGAAAGTTGCCAGCAGAGGCTTTAAATACTATGTTTATAAAAAATAGTAAGGGAATATTAAAGGAATTAGAGATAGATTTCAAACAAGATATTAAGCCGGTGGTACAAGCATTGGCAAGTTATGTTACAGATGATACTTTAGGTGTTGTCCACCGAATCGCTTTTTTGCGAAAATACTATGAACACAATGGTGTAGAAAATCATTTGGATGCCTATAATGTTCTATCTTCCTTGATTCATGGTCGTGATAAGTGCAGGTATATGGATAATACTGATATGCCACAGAACGAGGTGCAAGCAGGATGTGCAGAAATTAAAAAGTGGATAGATGATTTTGATTACTCTAAATTGTTTAATGAGATATATAATGAAGAAAAGCTATCAGAGCTATATTTTGCAGAAACCAATGAGTATTTAAAAATACAACTATTTAGGGCACTTTTTGAGGTTAATCCATGTAAGGAGATTAAGGAAGAGGATGTGCTGGTAAAATTTATAAATGAGAGTTATCATATTGAGAACGACTATGCATATTATCTTGATATGGTGAAATATGAAACTGTTCCAGAATATATCGTTAATGCTATTGATGATTATATGAAGAAAACATATACCAAAGCATAGCATGCGTGCAAGATAAGAAATATGCAATGACAACAAAATGACAATACAATCCCCTAAAAATCTATGCAACAGGTATAAATCAGACAAAACTCCCTGGTTTCTACCATCAAAACCAACGAAAAACACCATACAACAACTTTGTAAAGAGGAGTTTGAATAGTAAACAGAGCTTCATAAATGGCGTAAACAAGCCATTTATGGGGCTTTTTCTTTTGTCGAGATACCTATATGATACCCATTGAGGGTCATGTGAGGAAGAGTTGATGTAGATATTATGATTAATTATCTGGCTTTGCAGGATGAAAGTTATCAGAACATGATGAGGATACTTCAGAAAAACGGATACTTTCATTGCAACATATTACAATAAATAATATAATAGATACAATAAATATTAATTGAATGGATGTCATCAATATGGATAAAATAAATGAATTACGATTAGGATTAGAAACTGCATACATAGATGGTTCTGTTGCTTCTGACAGTTTTTATTGTCCTCAGTTTGTATCGAATAATTATAAATCTGGTAAGAAAGTTTTATCTTCGATTGAAGATGAGCTGTTAAGATGTGATAAGTTTCAGATAAGTGTTGCATTTATTACTATGAGCGGAATCACACCATTACTTCAGACATTTAAAGATTTGGAAAAGAAAAATATTCCAGGTGAAATTCTCACAACTAATTATTTGAATTTTAGCGAACCTAAAGCGTTGGAGAAGCTTAATGGATTATCAAATATTACATTAAAAATGTATGACGTACAAGAGGCGGATGAAGGATTTCATACAAAAGGATATATTTTTAAAACAGATGAAGTATATCGTATTATCATTGGAAGTTCGAATATAACAAGTGCAGCACTTACCAGCAATCATGAGTGGAATACTAAGCTTGTATCAACGCAGCAAGGGAAGATAGCGAAGGAAATAGTTGATGAATTCAATAGATTATGGAATTCTAGTTATGCCTTAGATTTTAATGAATTTTATAGGAATTATAAAGAACAATATGAAATTATTAAACATCAGAGAGATATTGCGAGGATTGATAATGTTGTATCGCTTGAAAAATACAAGCTAAAGCCAAACAGCATGCAGATTGGATTTATTACAAATCTTAAGAAGATTTTAGAAGAAGGAGAGGACAGGGCACTTCTTATATCGGCGACAGGAACAGGTAAGACTTATGCTTCTGCATTTGCAATGAGAGAGCTTGGATTTAAAAAAGTTTTATTTTTAGTTCATAGAGGACAGCTTGCAAGACAGACTAAGAAATCTTATGAGAAGGTGTTTGCAAAATCTGTTTCTATGGGTTTGGTTGGTGCAGGTTATCATGAATATGAAGCGGATTATGTATTTGCTACTGTTCAGACGTTAAATAGGGATGAACATTTGCTTCAATATGATAAAAATGCATTTGATTGTATTATTTTTGATGATGAGCGCGTTATAATAAGGACAAAGTTAGAGAAACCCAGTAAAATCAAGGGGTTAGCACTAATTTAGTCCTTATTTTTATACCATTTTAGCGGTAAAGATAGGGCAGCGCTGCAATATTAAACCGAAAATTCAAGTCAGCATCACAGATGTCCACAATCAGTCTGAGAGTGAATCTGTGCGCTTAGATTAGGTACAATTTTATATCAAAAACATTTAGTGAGGACTAAATTAGCACTTGAGATGGAATATTCCATCAGCTGATT
>NZ_JBBMES010000026.1:0-17761 GCF_040096395.1 Lachnospira hominis (ex Hitch et al. 2025)
ACAGGAAAGAAGCCGATTATTACGGTCGTGGAACAATGAAAGGCTGTTGTCAAAAGCGTCTAATGCTTATGAAGCAAGATACCAAACGGCAGTTGTTAAAGGTAGATAAAGAAGCAAGTGCCGCAAGAGAAAAGGCATATCAGGATTATGTTATGCAGTATGAGATGGCGGTTGCAAAGCAACAGAGTGAAGCGTGGAGAAAAGCGATAGATGGAGTGCCGGATAGTTTAAGAATGTTGTTGGAAATAAATAATACTGAAAATGTGCCGGAATATTCAGAAAAACAAAAAAAGCAATATAACGATGCAATCAAGGCTTATGATCATACCGGTAACGGTGTAAGCTGGTCGCAGTTTGAATGGAAAACTTACGATACACAGATGACAGTCACATTTGAGGATTCGGTGAAAGTTGAAAGTATTTCAAAAGGAATGAATGTGATAAATGGGTAGATGCAATGGTAAATAGGAGGGACATAAATGGCAGGTATAAATGTGAATGGTATAGGAAGAAATCCGTATGCTGACAGTTACTTAACTTCTGCAAAAAACAGAAGTAATACTACATCAAAAGATACTTTTGTAAATGCGGTGAAGAAAGTAGAGGAAAGTAAAAATTCAGCGGATACAAGTAATGTGATGTATCCGGGAGATGTGACGATTGATTATCCACCTCGGATAAACAATGCTGTAAACAATAGCGTGGTTTCTGAAAAATCAAAAGATGAGATGTCACTGGATGAGTATAAACAATGGGTTATGAATCAAATATCCCAATTTCCCGTAAGCGGATGGGTTCGTTCCACATTTTCTTCAGGGTCGATTGTGATTAAGGAAGAAGCTTTTGAAAGAATGAAAAATGATCCTGAATATGAGAACTATGTTTTGAACAGAGTTCGTTCAGCATATTCCGTTCAAGGCTTGCCGGTAGGATCAAATAATGTTAGTTTTGATGTTATTGGAGCGTCACCAGAAGAATGTTACGGTTATGCAGGTCCAGTAGGAAAGAGTGGATCAGAAACAGCGAATGACGGAGAATCTTGGTGGGAGAAGCGCCACGAAAGAATGGAAGAACTTATGAAAGAACAGGAAAAGGAAGCAGTAAAAAGAGCACAGGCAAGACGAAAAGCTGTACAAAACGAATATCTAAATAGCCAGTTGGCGACGGCAGCATATGAGAAAAGCAGTATTATTTTACCGGATAATCCTGTTATACTGTAGGCTCATCTTTTGACAGGAAAGCATAAGAATACAGGTAAGATATTTTTCGGGAGGAAGGATAAGAAATGGAAATAAACAGTAATCATTCTACATATGGGGCGGCATTTCGTCAAAAACCGATTTTTTTCATGTCTGGAAAGGAAACAGTGGCATTTTTTGAAGGGAAACTGAAGAAAAATATGACACTTCAGGAAGATTCCTGTACACTTGGCAGCAATGACACTTATCGCAGACAGCATACCACTTATGAGGTTTCGGACAAGAAGAAGGGAAGTACGTTTCTGGATCTGGATTTTCTGATTAAGGACGAAACCAGCAGTCTGAAAGGAAATCTCAGTGATAAAAAGGATGTGGATTTCTACAACTTTTCCATTCCATTTAATCGAACCATACAGAATTATTTTGGGGTTCAAATATACATGGACATGCCGGAAGGCTGTGATTATGACCTCACCTTATATGATGAATATGGCAATCAGGTCGGAAAGGCAGAATGGGACGGGGAAGGACGTAAAACACTGACCATCCCGAACTGGGATACAAATACCAATAAATATTGTATCAAAATAGAAAACAAAAATGGGGAAGAAGTTTCTCCGCATGATTATTATAAAATCAGTTTCAAGGTTACGGAAAATAAAGAACAGGAAAAGACCGATGCCATAAGGGAGGCATTCGGGAACCTTCACGGTGCATACAGCCGGAAAGATGAAAATTGGAGGGAATACCTCGACAAATATAATGAAGTCCTGATGGATACAGAGAAAAATTATACAAAAGAAATGGAGAAATTCCACCAGAAGCAGTTTGAAAGTCTGCCGGAAGAAAAGAAATACAAAGGCGGGCGCACAGTGGATGAATTGTTGCAGGACATGGCGGAAGGAAAGACACTGGATGATGCGGAAATGGAGTATGTGAAGATTTTTGCCAATCTGAAAGATTTTGAGAAAGCACAGCAGAAGGCGGAACTGAAACATGATTTTTCCGAGGATTTTGTAAAGGATCTGGAAAGCAAAGGTATCTCCCGTGATGAGCTGGAGGGAATGCAGATAAAGATTGAAAGCAATGGGAATGTAACAGTGAGCGGTATCGAAGATAAAGAAGTCCGGGAACAGGTTCAGAAACTGGTAGAGGAAAAGTACAGTGACCGGATGTATCAGTATTACACAGGAATTGCTGACAGTGTGGGAAATCTGTCGTCCAATACCTACCAGTATGCCACGGATGTGCAGGAAGTCAGGCGTTACTTAAAAGGGGTTACGGGAGAAGATATTTCTCTGGAGAACCTTTACCTGACACCAGACGGAAAGATTGGCGGGCTGCCGGGAAAAGCTGCTAATCTGATTAACAAAACAAAGGACAATGCCAAGATAGAGCGGATAAAGGATGCATTGATAAATATTATAGGACATAACCGGACAAGCGGTGATCTGGGGATTCCAGACTTTACTTCGGAGTTTCAATTCAGTAATGGTGCTTTTTCTGTGGCAGACAGTGGTATTACGGTGGATATGGCGGCATTGGATAGAAGGCTGACGCCACAACCGCATGATAACATGTATTCGGATATGTATGCGTATAGTTTCAGGAAAGTATTATGATTATGAAAAGTAATTATACACAAGGAGAATGAATAGATGGTAATAACCCGCACAGTAGAGATGCATGCGCAGCTTGTGGGATATGATTTTAAGAAAAAAGGTTTACCCACTGATAAAAATATTGCAGTAGAAAATAGTAAAGTTTCCAATGATTATTTCTGGAAAACAAATAAATATACGGATCAGGATGAGTTTGGAAGAACACTGGATCTGACGGCACTTATCAATAAGCCGGACGGATATTTAAAGGGAAGTTTATCGGATACGGAGGATGTGGACTATTACGAATTCAATATTACAGAGTACCGGGCATTAAGTTTCGCGAAGGATACCTATAATAAGGATATTACGATCACTTTAGATCATATACCGGAAATAATGTATATAAAGTTGATGATTTAGGCAGATATTATATGTTTGCATAAGATATATATACAAGTATGAAACTATAAAAATATAGTATGTTTTATGTGGTAAAAATATTGTATTTATGAGACTTTTGGTATTTCACAAATACCTAAGAAAAAATAAAGTAGAGGAGAGTGTATATTATGAATATTGATTACAGTCAGTTTTACAGAGGAACAACGAATATTCCCTCATACGGGAATGGTATATATAAGAAAGACACCCTTGTAAAGTATGAATTTAACACTACAGATGAACATGGCAATAAGATTATGGACAAGATGTCAAGGGAAGAAACCCTGCAGGCGATGAAGGACATCGGTTCGCAGTATGGAGATGCGGTTATTGTTGAATTTTCGGGAGATGGAATGGCTGCACTTGTGGAAAACAAGAAAGGTATAGTGGATGCCAATGTAACACAGGAGCAGCGGGAATCAATGGAGGCGAGAAATGCAGCGTTTCAAAAAGAAATTACGCAGGTTGATAACCTACTAGAACTTCCGGCATATTCCGGAATGTATGGTGCAGACAAGGCGGTTGCATCTGCGGTGGAGAACTGCAGCAAAGAGGAACAGGGATTTGTGTATGATATCATCCGTCAGAATTTCCTTGTTGGAAATACTGGCTCTATGACAGAGGAAGAACGGCAGGCAAATATTTCACTTGGTATGAAAAAAGCGGAATATGCGGCAGAGAATTTTATCCCGGAAGATAGCAGAAAACCATTTTTGGAAGCAATGGAGTCTATCGCAAAGCTTGCGAGCGCAGGAAAAGCTGACAATAACGGAAATATGGACTATGGAGTAGGGAAAGGTACATATCTTGGACATGGTAGCAATCTTGTAAAGACTACAAATGCGCTTGATATGATGAGGACGATGGACGGCAGTGCATACACGGAATATCAGAAGATTAGTAAAGAAAGCAGCAATGAGGACAGACAGCTTAATGCATTAAAATACCTTACAAATTGGTATGAAGGGGCAGTGAAAAAGAATCCTTCGATGGTTGATAATTACGAAAAGCAGTCGGAGGAATATGTGGAGAAAAATGTAAAAGATCAGAAGCTGGATGCAACTTTTTCAGATATAAAGACAGAGAATAAAGCGGCTTTTTTTGAAAGTCTGAAAGTGTTCCAGAATAATAATCCTAATTTTCTCTCATCTATCATAAATCGGGAGCTGGCATCTAAATTTTGGAGCATTTGATAAACGTAGATTGGAAAAGTTATAATTGCTCGGAAAATGGAAGATAACAACAATAAAGTGTAGAGTGTGCCTTTCACATAGGGACACTTGTTACAAGCAATATTGTAAATGATACAAGTGGAGATTAAGGCACAAATATGATAAAAAAAAATATACATCTTGGGGATGAACCAGCTCTATGTAAGTTATATGTCAATCGCTATCATATTGTGTTCGCTTCTGATGTGCGTAGCAAAATTATTGAAACAGGAGGTAAAGGTAAGATGAAGAAAGCAGAAAAGATTACAATCAAGGTATTGAAAGTAGTGGAGAGAATTGCCCGGAATGAAGTGGAAAAAACAGTTCTTGGCAGGACGGCAGAGTGTTCAGCGATTTATCACCAGCCGAAAAGACCGAAGAAAAGGGGAAACTAGGTCAGAATAATGAAATATTTTGTGGAGTGTTGCGGTTGTGATTATCGTAATGGCAAAACAAAAGGAGTAAGATAACTCCAATAAATCAATTAAAGGTTACTGCTTGGGCTTCGGATGGAGAGAGCAGGTACGGTTCTGACTGACAGAAGAACCGTGGAAAGGAGTTAATATGGGATTAGGCGTTGAAAATTCAGTTAATGCTTATAATCAGAATTATAGGTATCAACAGAATAAGACGACAGGGCAAGCCAATCATTTAGATTTCAATAAGATTTTATCTGCTAAAGAGGGTGATAATACAGAGAAAGTACAGAAGCCAAATGAAAATAGTGTTTCAAAAGTAGATACCTACACTGAATATTTAAAGGCTAAATATGGGAATATAATGATCCAAAATGTTGGAAGTGATCAAAAGAGTATGGATTCATTGGGGACGGGGACATATGGGATGAATAATATTGTGATTGCACCCAATGTTTTGGAAACAATGGCAAATGATCCCAAAAAAGCAGCTTATTACGAAAAGATGATACAGGATTTTTTTGCTTCGCAGTCAACTGTGAAGGCGCAGATGGCAGTCGGGGGGTTTGAGATTCAATCTTATGGTATGGTTATTCACCCGGATGGAACTGCACACTATTATGTTTGTGGAGATGTTTCACCAGAAAAAAAAGCAAAGATAGAGGCGCAAATGAAAGCTGAAGATGAAGAGAAGGCTAAACGGCGTAGACAATATTTAGAGCGCAGTGAGGAGGCGGCAGAAAAGCGCAGACAGATAGAAGAGATTAATATGCAAAAGAGTAAAAAAGATGCGGCTTTTGATGATAATATATCGGCTGTTAATGTATTATCGGAAGTAGATAGGGCGGTTGCCATAGCTGCTTATGAAAATATTGCCAATACTTTTAATGAAAACATAATAAAAAGTACAATTGATAATTGAGGACTTTACTGACTATATCAACTTATAATAATCGATATATAATATTATACTAGGAGGTAATTAAATGCGTATTGGTTCGGGAGTGCAAAGTGCATCGGAAGTATTTGGAAAGCAGCAAAATAATAGCAAAACATATGTTGCCGAAAATGAGGCATTTTCTCAGACATCAGTGAAGGTGTATTTAAAGACGGATGATATGTTGTTTTCAGGTGGAAATGGAACAGGACTTTCGTTTTATATTAAATACGCAGAAGAGTCAACAGAGGATAATCCTGTAGTGATAGCCAAAGGCGTTGACGAAAATGGAAAAGAATTTGAAGAAAAGATTAACATTAATGATATTAATTTGAGAAATGCTTCTTATGTTGAAATGAGTGCTTTGGAGGCATATTATAACGTCGACAAGGGGAATAGTCTCAGTTCTTTTCCGCAAGAAACTGGGTGTATGGGATTAAATGACAGATGCGACCTTATATCCAGCTTTGAAAAGGTTATACAGGATATGAATAAATTAGGAAGGTATGATTTGCAGATGTTTTATATGCGAAATATGAATACTTATCTAAATGCAAGCAGTAAGCATAAATAGGGCTTAGTTATTTGAATATAGTAGAAAAAGTAAGCTTGGACTCCATAGGAGAGAGCAGGTGCGGTTCCGACTGACAGAAGAACCGTGGAAAGTTAATATGGGATTAGGTGTTGAAAACACTTTTATCCAAAAAAGTTGAGGCAGAAACTGGACTGGCATATAGAGAAAATTTTGAGCTGATTGGAGGAACAGAAATATGAACATTGGTTCTGGTATGAATACCGTATCTTCACTGTACGGTCAACAAAAAGGTAATCATATGAAAACGCCTGCATCTGGGGAAAAGACATTTTATACGGCAGAAACACCGAAGGTATATCAGATATTCACAACAGATAATATGTTGTGGACAGGAGGTAATGGTACAGGTCTTTCTTATTGCCTTAAATATGCGGATGATTCGACGGATGAAAATCCTGTAGTGTTAGCGAAAGGTGTGGATGAAAATGGAAAAGAGTTTGAACAAAGAATATATATAAATGACGTTAATCCATCAAATGCTACAGTAGTCGAAATGCGTGCATTGGAGGCACATTACAAAGTGGAAAAGCAGGGAGGTTTCACGTCTCTGCCACTTGAAGCTGGTAATATGGGACTTAACGACAGAAGAGATTTTATCGCAATGTTCAAAAAAAGCATAGAAGATTTAAACAAATTGGGAAGGTTTGACTTATCGTTGCTTTGGACGAAAAGTATGGATACATATCTTGATCTGACAAGTGCAAATAGTAAGTATAAATAGTGCTTAGTCATTTGAACATAGGAAAAAAAGAGAACTTGGATTACATATCATATTGAGGCTGAGAGAAAGCCAACAGGTGACACAGTCGGAAGAACTCCGGATAATGAAGAAAAAATGTGGAAAATAAAATGAAAAAAGTTTATCGATAGGGTTTCAGTATGATTCACATGATACAGATTATAAGGTAGGTGGTATAGTATGGTTACTGTAAATAATTCTGACTATTATAATAACATTCCAGCGGGCAGGGATTTAAACAACCTGCCCAATACTTCCAGCGCTGATACAACTGTAGGATATCAATATGATGGACTTACAGAGGAGGATCGTTTCGTACAAAAAGTTTTGCAGGAGCATTATGATAAAGTGTACAAAGAAAATTTGTCTCATTCTGATCCAATGGCATATATCGAATCAAAATATTGTGATGTGACCTCACCTAATTTTTGCTCATATATGACAGAAGATCAGCGTTCCATAGCTTACCGCAATGAGAAAAGAATGTTACAAACAGGAGGAAAATATTCGGCTGGATTTGCCCGGTATGATTATGCATTAAGGAATTACAAGGATGTATATACAGGTGGTTCAAGAAGTGTTGGTTATGTACGCAATACTGACAGGGAAAAACAGTATGCCAGAAGTGTTGTAAATCAGCAAATTTCAAATCTACTTTCAAAGAATGGGATATCAATATCAAAACAGGCAGATCTGGTATTTTCTATTGACCCATATACATATCAGCTAACGGTGTCGGGAAATGCAGATAGAGATACATTATCGCAGATAGAAACATTACTGAATGAAGGGGATAATGCAAAAAATATTTGGACGCATGCGTGGATTTGTATGCATGATGCAGATAATGAAATTGTTAATTCGCAGGCAAATATGACAAAGGCAAACCAATATTCTTTATGGCATGAAGTGTATGAGACAACAGGGTATGATGCACGCAATGCGACATATAGAAATGGTACTTTTATTGCAGAGGATGGCACAGATTTACTTGCCTTGTTTAAGGAAAAGGCTAAAAATGGCGCAGGGTATGAACTTTATTCTAATAGATGGTTGGAATATGCTAAGAATGGCTGGAAAAAAGAAAATGATTTAGTATTGAAAATAGGATTTGACAGCAGTGGATTGTATGATATAGGGCAGGAAAAAGGATATGGAGCAACACAGAATATGTGGATGAAAGGTGTTAGTCAAAGTATGTTTGAAGCTAGAGTGTGATTAATGGGAATCTCTTTTTCAAATATAGGAACAG
Source organism: Lachnospira hominis (ex Hitch et al. 2025) (assembly GCF_040096395.1). Taxonomy (NCBI): domain Bacteria; kingdom Bacillati; phylum Bacillota; class Clostridia; order Lachnospirales; family Lachnospiraceae; genus Lachnospira; species Lachnospira hominis (ex Hitch et al. 2025). The sequence continues at coordinate 8,395 of NZ_JBBMES010000026.1, forward strand.
TTGGAAGGGAACAGCTAATTACTTCTGGTAGTAATGGAGAACCAAACTGGTCTTATATTCCATCGAAAGGAAAAAGTACAAAAAAAGTGAATAACAGAACCTATCAGTTTGCAGACGAAAAAACCAAAAAGCAGATTGCTTATATGAGTGGTTATTACCTTCAGACAGTGCCGCAGAGTGTCAAGGCAGCATGGCAGGAAACATTGGAAGAAACTGGTTTTAATCCATTTCAGACGGATGTAACCAGTATATTAACGCAGCTATCGGTAGAGCAGGATTTTCTGACAGGTGGTGATGACAATATTTTTGGTGAAACGAAAGAAAGTTATTTAGCAGCTATCGACAAAGTATTGGAGAGAATAGAAAATCCGCTGGCAGCCGTTACAGATGAAAGGGCAGCATATCTGCAACAGGAAAAAGAATTTTATACCGTGTTGGTATCTAAAATAAGAGAATAAAATGCCGGGAGGAATTTAAAAAATGATTGGAAGTATAGGAGCGGAGAGCCGTTATTCAACAGGTTATAACAACCTAAAACCAAATCGGAACCAGAATAAGTGGGCTGACACTTTGGCTCAGACGGTGGATAAGGAGGATATTAGCAGTAGAGCGGATATCAATCATGCTAAGAAAAGTACAGTGATGGATTCTTATCTGGCACTGTCAGGAAAAACGATAAATACTTTGAAACAGGAATATTCAGAGTACGAATCCGAAAATTATAGAATCGTACCCGATAATGAAGCTGAATGTTTTGATATATACAATAAAGACGGGGAGCGTTTGGGGGCATTTTCCTATTCTGATATAAAAATAAGACAGGATGAAACAACAGGAAAGCAGTTTTTGATTTCTGAGCATGGAACGATGAGTTACGATGCCCTGGTATTAGATGATGAATTAAAAGATGCATTGCAGAATGTAATGGATAAAGATTCGCTGGATGTGGAGACTTTGCAGGGATTTACATTAAATACACATTCAGGTACCGGCATCCAGTATTTAGTAAAAGACGGTGAACAAGGCAGAGGTGGCAAGGTTCTTCTGCAAAATGAAGCGGATCGGAAGAGGTATGAAGAATTAGCGGAGATGTATTTTGACAAATACCCTAATTTAATTGAGAGTCGGGAAGAAGGTTTTATCTGGGCTGATTTAGAGATTAGAGGAATGGCAAAACGGACAGATCAGGGAATTATATCCATAGGAGCTGATGGAATGTCATACAGTGACAATGAAAATTATAAAAACAATTGGAGTGTCCGGTTTTCTGGTTCTATGTATGAAAAGCTGTATGAATGGCTTCAGAATCACAAGGATAGCATGGAGGAAATCCATAAATTTTCTACATGGCAAAAGGTTTTTGACGAAATTGGTGGAACGTATGAAAGAGTCTGGTCGAAAGAAGAACTGGATCAGGGATATTTGAATAATTGAAAGAGGTAAAAATATGAAAATATCTAGTTATATGAATAATATGAATCCCATAATAGAAAAAAATGATGCTAAAGTTCAGAAAGAAAATAAGCAGGCAAATGAAAAACATACGATGGAACAATCCGTAAAGTTTTCTATTTCTAATGATGGAATGGAGCATTATCGCAAACATATACAGCAGAACGGGCAGGAAAGCAGGATTTCTGTATTTTGGAGCGATTGAAGATAAGGATAGGCAATTAAGCGGTTTTTTGGAAGTGCTTGTTTCCTATCATGGCATATCCAAGCTAACGATAGCAAAAATGGCTGGTGTTGAGGAAAATGATATTGACAGGCTTTTAGCCAATCCACCAGAAAAGATTGAAATCGAAGTAAAGTATAAAATTGCTGTGACGGTTATGGAACTGCGATTTTGGCTAAAAGATTGTGAATCACCGATATAATCGGGATTTGTGAGTAGAGGGCACTTATGAAAAATAAAAGTATCAATCAAGTTTCCATAATAAATGGTGAAGATGGTCCCACAAGTGTTTTTATATTTGGAGAAGCTCAAAAGCAATCTCTAAAGATTAGAATCCGAAATGCTATCTATCAATCCAGACGAAAAAGGATAGAAAAGAGAATAGCGGCCAACCCGCATACCCTTGCGGAAGTGGTGCAATACGCAAAGGATCATTATGATTTAGTGGAAATCAATCCTGCCGCAACAAATTGGATAGAACGACAGAAAAATCTAAAAGCTAGTTTGATTATGCAGCATAAACCAGAACTTTTGGGCCAAAGGAAGGATATTCCAAAACCAGATTTTCATAATGAAGAATCTGTTAAAAATTTTTTGAATGAAATGGAAATTAGAAATAAATTGATTGACCAAATGCCTGATAATGTAATTCCCATGGATTTTCATTTATATGAAATAAAAATTGGTGAGGATTTAATGGAAATAGAGGTAGATTATACCTGGAATATATTTGGAATATCTTACTCTGGAAATAAGTCGGTCATAAAAAGGTTTAAGAAAATAGCCAGAGATTTATATTGTTATTATGGTGTCAGTGAGGAGGATATAAAGAACCGGACAAAAAGATATTCTTCACTGGTAACGGAATTGAGTTCATAATTCAGAATTTTAAATAGAGGTGTATAGTAGGGTTAGTTCAGGAAGTGATTCGTTTTATTTATATGTAGAAGATGGCAATGGAAATGTTAATTATACAACAGTAAGTAAGAGTGGAACAATAACAATTAATGATTTTAATGGTTTTGATCCGTCAGGCAAGTGGAAAATATGGATTGTTACAAAAGGAACAGTTTCAACATCCACTGAAACAATAAAAGTATATTATACATATTAAAAATGTAATGTGGCTACAATTTTGTATTATAGGAGAGAGTGAAATATGAATGTAAATATTAACAATAAAAATTTATTTTCGTAAAGTTTGCTAATAAACAAATTCTTCTTTCAGAAAAATTCTTCACACAAGCAGACTGGGATTACGACCGTAGATTCTGGGTGTCAATATAGAAATAACAATTATTACTATAATAAAGATGGTGTACCTTTTTTATCAAAGGAACAGGTAGACCGTTGTATCAATGGTAAGGATTGGAAAAAGATAGTGTCTGTATCGGATAAGGTGAAGTCGGATTTAGAAAAGGTTGTAAAGCAGGATTTTATCAGTAGCAATGGTGCATATATACCAGAAGAAAGCAAGAGACATGATGTAATCAAACAGTATTTGAATACGATTCCTTCTGAACAGCGAAATTCCGCTTCGTGGACATTGAGAAGAATGGCTGGAGATTATGCTTCAAGAATGGAGACACTGGTAAAGAAAAATAATCCTGGATGGAAGCCGGGAGATGCATTTGATACAAGTATTTTAGATCAGATGGATGATACTTTTTGTGGATTAGATTTTAAAGTATAGATGTAGGTGAGAAAAATCCAACAGGTGGCATAGTTGGAAGGACTCCGAATAATGAAAGGAGATATGTTAATATGGCAGTTACAGGAATAGAAACTTATGCGTCATATACGAATCGTTATGGCGATACACAAAATGCTGGAAACAAAACGGGCAGGACATATAAGAATGCCCATGAATATAAGAACTATTTAACACAAAAATACGATTGCTTGCGAAGCAGGGATTATTCCGTAAATATAAACAGTTCTCTTTTGTCAGAGGCTATGGGAGATGAAAAGACAAAACAATGGTTGGAGTACAATTTATCGCTAATACCAAAAACAATAGAACAGTCAAGAGCTTATGTGGCAGCAGTTGTTGAAAATAATACAGGTATTGAAATAGAGCCTTTATTTGAGGAGCAGGTTGATTTTGATACATTCTCAAAGTCAGACTTCCGTGTTGTAAAGGTAAAAAATTGTGAGGCAGTACCTAAGAGTAAGAAACTTCTTAGATTTACACTTGATGATGGTACCGAGAATGAAAGAACTATTCTTTCAGGAGTACATGCATTTTACGAGCCGGAGGAACTTGTAGGTAAAACTTTACTTGCAATCGTAAATCTTCCACCACGTTCTATGATGGGAATAGATTCATGTGGTATGCTTCTTTCTGCAATTCACAATGTAAATGGAGAAGAAAAACTGAATCTGGTAATGTTAGATGATGCAATCCCAGCAGGTGCAAAATTGTATTAAGAGTATAAATGTCACATGGTTGTTAATAACTGTGTGGCATTTTATCGTTGTTGTTGATAAGGATATGAAAAGCTGTCTAAAATAGAAGGAGAGCCGGATTGCTGCTCCGACTCAATCTTCCACATGGAATACATCTTCCACCAGCATATTAAAGTACTTTGATATCCGCAGCATAAATTCGGCAGATGGGGTGCTGTCCCCACGTTCTATCCTGCCGACAGTTTTGGTGCTGTATCCGATAGCTGCGGCAAGGTCATCCTGGTAAATGCCTCGCTGTTCACGGATTTCTCTGATATTATTGGTAACCGCCATAAGAATCCCTTCTTTCAGTTCTATAGATATTTTCTTATTGTCAATTATGCAAAATAATGTTTCCGATAAAAAGGACTTGCAATTTTATCGGCAATGTCCTGTAATAGCAGAAGCATCAGATTTTCCAAGAACTTTTCCAAATATGTCTAAGCGGTCATTTTCACTAACCTTGATAGGTGCATACTTTTCATTAAGAGAGATAAGAAAAATTCCGTCTTTATCGTTTTGTAATTTCTTAATATAGGCTTCTCCGTTTAGAGCGAATATGCCGATTTCTCCATTAGCAACAGATTCCTGTTGTAATACCCATGCAATCTGACCATCATGGAATTCAGGTTCCATACTGTCACCACTAATGCGGACACCGAAAGTAGTATCTTCCGGCAGGATAGATTCATCTATGCGTACAGTCTCTTTCGGTCCGTCTACAAGGAAGTTACCGGTTCCGGCTGATACTGCATTTTCAAAAATATCAATGCTTCGGAATGGAATTATCTTAGCAGTCTGCTTTTCATACATTCCGGATGCGTGAAGCAGATTGATATAATCCATAGCTTTTTCCCTGCCCTCATCAGTAAGCGATGAGAAGGGATCAGCAGGATTTACTCCAAAATATGCTTCATACATGTTAGTAATACCAAGGATTCTACACACTTTGTAAAATATGGTAACGCTTGGTTCAGCAAGATTTCTCTCCCAGTTGGATATGGCTTTATAGGAAATAGTGATGCCTTCCTTTGCCAGTTCATCAGCGAGATCCTGCTGGAGCAAGCCTTTCTTTTTTCTATATGATGAAATGATTTCTCCGATTGAGTACATACATACGCCTCTTTTCTTTCATTTTGTTGATTTCAAATGTCTCTTTTCACTCCATAGTATATAGCAATAGTGCCAATTATTCAAGTTAAAAATCCAATATAATGAGAAAAAGGACACATGTGTCTGTTGACAGTCGATTATTCTTGGGGTTATACTATGCCCTGTAAGAGACATTACTCATATACTTGGACTAAAGATTATGGTAGTGACAGATTAAATGCAGGAGGTTATGCAGATGGGAGACAGGGTAATACTTCATTCAGATATCAACTGTTGTTATGCCTCGATTGAGCATCTGCATCATCCTGAGCTTGCAGGAAAGCCGCTGGCAGTAGGCGGTGACCCGGAGGCAAGACATGGGATTGTCTTAACAGCCGACTATATTGCTAAGAAGTACGGTGTGAAAACAGGAATGGCACTCTGGCAGGCAAAGCAGGTCTGCCCTGACATAACATTTGTTTCACCAAGAATGGACTTATATCTTCGGTTCTCAAGAATGGCACATGAGATATATGCGGAATATACGGACAGGCAGGAGCCATATGGGATTGATGAGTGCTGGCTTGATGTGACAGGGAGCAGTTCCCTTAAAGGAGATGGATTGCTCATTGCACAGGAAATCAGCAGGAGAATGAAGTCAGAGCTTGGCATCACAGTAAGTGTTGGTGTTTCTTTCAATAAGATATTTGCAAAGCTTGGTTCAGATTATAAGAAGCCTGATGCAATCACAACTATGTATAAGAGTGAGTTTAAGCAGAAGGCATGGTCACTTCCGGTGGCAGATCTTCTATACGTTGGCAAAAGTACGAACAGAAAGCTTGCATTATTTGGTATCAAAACCATAGGTGATCTTGCAAGAGCAGATGAAGATGTGCTTAACAGTCACCTTGGAAAGATGGGCAGTATCTTATGGTCGTTTGCTAATGGCTATGATGATTCACCTGTCAAGCTGGAGAATACCCACGCTCCAATCAAATCGGTGGGAAACAGCACAACGACACCAAAGGATTTAGTATGCGATGAGGATGTAAAGATTGTTCTTTATATTCTGGCTGAGAGTGTTGCAGCAAGACTACGTGAGAATGGATTCAGGTGCAGAGTGGTTGAGATAAGTGTCAGGGATAATGAGTTATTCTCTTTTACCCGTCAGAAAAAGATTGACCATGCAACTAATATCACCGGAGAGATAGCTGCATATGCTTATCAGATATTTAAGGAAAACTATAACTGGAGCAAACCAATCCGCAGTGTTGGTGTCCGAGGTGCAGACTTAGTAACAGATAATTATTGGGAACAGATTGATTTGTTCTCAAATGTGGAGAAGCGTGAAAAGCAGATGAAGATGGATTCAGCGGTGGATGAGATACGCAGAAGATTTGGATTTTACAGTATCCAGAGGGGACTCATGTACCGGGACAGGATTCTGTCGGCAGTCAATGCAAAAGAAGAACACACAGTACATCCACATGGATACTTTTCAGGTTAGCAACGAGAAGTACCAATAGAGTAAAAAAGAGGGAGGCGGAACATGAGCGAAGCAGCAAGAATTGATCTGGTAGACAGAGCACCATTGACGGAGAAGCAGCAGAATGTGTATGAAAGCATTTTGCAATATCAGCGTGTGAATGGTTATGCTCCTACTATCAGGGAGATATGCAAGATGGTAGGGGTGGCATCGACTTCAAGTGTTTATGCACATCTGAAAATATTAGAAGAAAAAGGCTATATAGCAAGGAAGATGGATGCTTCCAGAGCAATAGCAATCTTGTAAGGAAGGTGATTACATTGAGCAATAAGGTATATGTTGATGTACTTGCAGAGTTTTCAAAGGACGGACTGCTCATTCCCAAAGAGATAACGTGGGAAGATGGCAGAAAGTATGAGATTACACGAGTAAAAGACAAGCGCAGAGCTGCCAGTACAAGGGCTGGCGGCGTTGGAGAGCGTTATACCTGTGTGGTAGATGGAAAGGAAATATTCCTTTTCTATGAAGATAACAATATGTGGTTTATGGAAAGAGCCGGAGCCTGATGTGATTGTGTGCTGACAGCACAATTCATATCAGTTGGCTTTAGATCAGCAAAGCCGGGGAATGTGCAGACATTCATCGGAACTCCCGGCAAAAGGCTTGCAAAGGTGATTTCCCTTTCCTTTACGAGTACAGAATTGTAGATTGATGATTTTGTATGAATAAGGAGCGAACTGAATTGAACAAAGGAAATGTTATAGAAATTAGATGTAAAAAATGTAAAAAGAGATTTTTTGATTACTTGATAAATGATGATAAAAGCAGCGACATGGAAGTTGTGATGAATGGAATCAGTCTTAAATGCGAACGCTGTGATCGCGTTATGGTTATGAAGAAGTATACACAGGGATATTTAATCAGCCATAGCAAAAATGGAGTATTTAAGATATAAATTGAATTATGGCTCACCTGATAAGGGCGGCATATTTCGTAAAAGCTATACAGAGTGTAGTGAAATAATGTCAAGCACCAGAGACGCAGGGAAATAAGGTAACTTAGTTACTTTGTTTCTCTGCGTTTTGTTTTTTGTTATGTAAGAAATTGTTATATTTTCCAATGTATTCAGATGATATTTAGAAAATGCAAAATTTGTCGCAATGTGTTGACAAAACTGGATAAAAATGGTAATGTACAAGTTACAATTGAATATTGAGAACTGTCTAAAATCAAAGGAACAAATATTAAACTTAAAGAAATGTAATTTAGATTAATAAGAATGAATATTTGAAATGTATAAAATGGTTTAAAAATATGCCGGAAAAATTGATAGAAGAGTGATAGAAAAAAGATTAGGCAAAGTACGATAGAAGTTTTAATACATATTTGATTTAATAAAGAAAAAATTTAAAGACTTACATAACAAAATTAGAAAATTTTAGAAGAGTAGAAATTTAGACTTGAGAAGATTTTGTGTTTTGTTGTGGAGGTCTTTTTTTATTTACCTCCACGAAATTTAGAGAAAAGGAGGTGAAGCAGAACATGGAAATCCAAGATGAAGTCTTTGATGCAGAGCAGATGGGCAGGCAACTGAAGAAACTGCGTAATGCATCAAAACTCAGTCAGGAAAGATTTGCAGAGAGACTGGGGATGAGTAGAGACACAATCTATAATTATGAAAAGGGAAAAACAGCTATACCTCATGATCTCATAAAGAGACTTTGTCAGGAATTCAATGTATCTGCTGATTATTTCTATTTCAATATAGACAAGCCTCTGATAGAACCTATAAATATATCAGACTCATTTGATAGAACACTGCAGGAATGTACTGATTTTGAAAAGCAACAACTTATGGACATGTTGAATATTATACGAAGGAAACCAGTTGCAGTATAAAATGCGTAAAATCTTACGAAGAAATATTGATATTTCGGAAGGACGCTCCGTTTTTGGATGCGTCTTTTTTTTATACAATTTAGTCATGGTTGATGACCAAGCATGACAGGAACACAGATTACTGAATATAAGAGCAAACGAACACTGAATGCTGATCTGTCATTGACCATGATTGATCTATGACAACTTAATAGGACACGCATATCCCACGAACTTATATCGCCTTGTCTATGACAGGGTGGCAGAATCCCATTTCGTGCGATGACTATCCTCGGAGCTGCAGCCGATTATGAGAAACGTGACAGCAGGAGCCTTTAAGGATAAGAGCAGAGGGTTGTGCCTACCGGATTAGCAGCCGGAGGTAATGAGATAATAAGTGCACCTGAATTTCAGCAAAATGCATTTTCAGAGAGTGGCTACTTTCGTAAGTCCAGATGGGCAGGAAACTACGAAGTGTTTGTGGCTGGCAAAGGATATGTTACCCGGACAGGGGAGAGCCGAGAGGTTGGGAAGATTTTTTATCTTCCCACACAAGCTGATTTATGGTCACCGACAGAAAAGAAATGTTTAGGTGTGATGGTGTGGATGGTACTGATAAGTCAGCTTATGTGAGGAGATAAAGTGCGCACAGTATCAAATCAAATATTGTTTATAAGGAGATTTTAAGATGGAAAGAGCAATTATATATTATGCAAAAACAGGATTAGAGGCTACAGATCATTTTGTGCCGGAGCTGCTTGAAAAGTATTGTAAGGATAATGGCTATG
>NZ_JBBMES010000027.1:0-15839 GCF_040096395.1 Lachnospira hominis (ex Hitch et al. 2025)
GTTTCTCAAGTTATCGCGGCAGTCGCCAAGGTCTCGTGCAAGCACGGACTTTGGCTCGTTACACGCGTAAATAAAAAGCCCGGCATTTACGGAATAAACATGGGTTCTGTTCATTTTCCGTAAATGCCGGGTTATTTGTTTATTGTATGCCCACCGCTTTTTTTGCCAGCCTGTCGGCCTCTTCATTGCCTTCTACGCCTGAGTGTCCTTTAACTTTTACAAAATGCAGTTCTATATCATTTTTTACTGACTGAATATAATCGTAGTATGCTATAGTTCCGGCTTTATTACGCTTCCATTCACCTGTTGCCCACATCTGAATTCCCATATAATCATAATAAATATCAAGCGACCTGATTCCCAGCTCTATCGCCTTTTTTACTGCCGCCATACTGCCAAGCACTTCTCCTGCAACATTTCTCATTGATGCCATATCAGCATCGTTTCCACTTCCCATAAGTTCATATCGTTCACCTTTATACTCTATAAATCCGCCATAACCATATACTGATGTCGATATATTAAATGAACCATCAACAAATGCAAATGCTTCCGACCTGACATGACTGCATTTTGCCGCACTCATATATTCATCTGCATCCTCTCTTGTCGTAAAACTTTTGTACTGTGCTCCTGCAAAGCCATGAACCTGTGTTTTACATGCTTCCCACGACATATATATTCCAGGTTTTCTTCCGGCACGCACTGCGTAAAATTTCTGTGCCATAAAAATTATTTCAGCTTGAATATTTCCTCAAGCTCTTCCTTTCCTTTGAAACCTATAGATGTAATCTCCGGTTTTCCATTTTTAAATAAAATAAGTGTAGGAATACTGACAACCATAAATTTCTGTGCGAGCACCATTTCCTCATCTACATTAACTTTTCCAACCTTAATTTCAGGATGTTCTTTTTCTATCTGCTCGACTACAGGTGACATCATCATACATGGACCGCACCATGATGCCCAGAAATCAATAAGAACAGGCTTATCGCTATTTTCAACTTCCGTATTAAAATTATTCTGTGTTATAACCATAATAAAACCTCTTTTCTGAATGTTTTTTTATATCTGACAAACCGTTTATATTACGGAATGTATTGTGGAATTATTATACCCATATGGCTGTTATAAAATCAAGAAAATTATATACTTTGTGCCATGCACATTTTCCCCCACCCGGTAGCATCATCTGGTATATTCATTCCATTAAGCGGTAAGGCTCCCTTTATAAGATGTGCCTTTAATTTTTCGCCATAAAGAAACAAGTCATTGCCACGCACAATTCCCCATTCCATTAGAAGTGCTGATGCTCCAGTAACAAATGGTACTGCATATGACGTACCGCTTACTATAGTCCTTTCATCTATACGCACATTTTCCCCAGGTGCCACTATGTCCGGCTTTACTGCAATTCCTGATTCTGACTGTGTCACATACCCTCTTCCTGAAAACGGAGATGGCGTGTTTGTCGCTGCATTGTATGAACCAACAGTTATAACATTGGATGATGTTGACGGAACCGTATAAGTAAGGGAAGAATCCGGACGTGTAAATCCTGTCTCAGGATTCAGTGAAGCTGCAGCCGGAAGCCACATGTCAAAGAAGCCGGTTCTTATTTTATCCGGTATGAAATTAATTCTCCACAAGCCTGATGTTATATAATTATTTACCGGAACAATATCTATATATATTTCCTGCCTCATGCTGAACGGAAGCGGCTGTGCATAATAGCACAGCACTTTTTCCGTCCCGGTACTTACCGTGTTCAATGTATTATATCGGCTAATACGTCCCAGATTTATGCCAGCCGGAGTTATTACCTCAATATTAAAATCATCCCAATAATCTTTCCATATCTGGATATTAAGTGATGTCTCGTATTCAGAAACAGCTATCTGGACGTATTGTTCCTCTCCCTGTCGAAGCCTGCCTGATGTATGTCCTGCTCCAAGCCCCTCATTGCCGCTTCCGACACATATTGCACATTTCCATGATGCAGAAGCTGTATTAATAAAGCTTTCCTGAATTGAGCTGCCACTGTGATCACCATAATTATTGCCATAGCTTATATTTATTGCTACAGGTTTTCCCAAATCTGCAGCTTTTTTTATACAAAAATCAACCCCTTTAATAAGCTGCGTTGTACCAGAAAATGATGTTCTGTCTGTATTTCCCATCTTTACTACAAGAATATCGGATTTTGACGCAACACCTCTGTTACCACATGCAATTCTTGCAACATTCGTTCCATGTCCGCTTATATCAAATCCAGGGGCTCTTTGTGCACGCATCCCTTTTGGATTTTCCCCATCCAAATATCTGTCTATCTGACTGCTGTCATAAAATATATCTCTGTCCTGATCCCATATACCGATAATTCTTGTTGTTCCATTCTCATTTTTAAAATCAGGATTCGTCACATCTATTCCTGAATCTATAATTGCAGTTATAACTCCTTCTCCAAATAATCCGTATGGATTGTCAGATCCTGCCTGTACCGGTGTTATACAGGCATCTGATTTCTCATTACTCAATTGAAAATACAATCTTTTAGGCTTTTCTATAAACTGTATCTGTTTTTCCTGTGACAATGAATCAATGTATTCTTTTTTTATTTTTATAATTGCATATCCACCCAGTAATTCATATATTTCCATACCCGGATATTTTGCTGAAAATTGTGATAAATCCTGTGTATATTTAACTATAATTTCCCATATACCTGTTTCTTCATCTACTCCTGCCGATAAATCAGGCGATTTTGCCCTATCTTCCTGCGTTGCCTGCATGCTGACATTTAACAGCGTTTCCAGCTTCTGATTTGCCATATATGCTCCTTTTTTATATTTCATATTATTCTTATTCCGATAATTACAAAATATATCATATCTGCTTTAAATCTATAATATGCAAACATTAAAAAAGTACCTGCCTGATAAACTTCCCAAAAATATACAGAAACTATATGACAAAGGACATGAATAAATGATTTTTTCTACATCAAACTAGAATTTTTCAATTCCATCTGACATATGATCTTTCTCAGTTATTTTGCGGATAACCCGGCATGGATTTCCAGCTGCCAGACTATAGGGTGGAATATCTCTTGTCACAACGCTTCCTGCACCAATTACACACCCTTCTCCTATGGTGACACCACCGCAAACAACCACATTAGATGCCAGCCAGCAATTATCTTTTATAGTTATTGGTTTCGCATATTCAAGATTATAAAAACTGCCATCTTCTCTTTTTCGGATATTGCGTTCTTCTGGTAATAATGGATGCATAGGAGTTGCCAATGTGACATTGGGACCAATCATCACATTATCCCCTATATGTATTTCGCATACATCTAAACATGTAAAATTAAAATTAGCAGAGCTGAATTTTCCAAAGAACGTATTACATCCATAATCAAAATAAACAGGTGCCTGTAAATACGGAAGTTCCTCTGTTGCCGACAATAATTCTCTCAATATCTGCATTTGCTTTTCTGAGCAATCTTCGTCCGTCAAATTATATTTTCTTGATAATTTACGTGCATTCAGACGTAATTGTTCTAATTCCTTATCCGTTGGATCATACAACTCTCCGTTTATCATTTTTTCTCTTTCTGTCATTCCTGATAACCTCCAATCCAAAGTTATAATTAGACGTTTAAAAACGCCACCGGCCGCATAAATACTGCATTTTTTATTACTAAATTAACTCCTCTCCGGCAATACTTTCGGAGATAATATTTTCTATCGTCTGCCTTCACCCTTTGACAGCAATATAACCAAATAATAAATAATTCCAAATACAGCTATACTTCCAATCATAATGCCAATCATCTGATTTACACTTACAACATTTCCATGAAATACCGGATTGCAATCAAGAGTGTCTCTTATCGCTTCAACCATTTCACCCGGATAATGTTTTCTCTCCATCTCCCTGAATACTCCGTGAAGCATATGATTCTTAATCAATGAAGTGGCATATGTACTCGGAAAATAAGACAGTGCCTTCTGGAGACCTGATCCAAAATTTGAAATCGGCATATAAGCTCCACATATAAAACCATAACCTGCACTGACAATTGTACCCACAGCCGAAAGCTGTCCCTGTGTTGTCAATGGAAAGCTAATGATACTTGAAAGCGTACTTCCAAACAGGACGAGCATTATCATATCAAATAAAACCCATAATACATCTGCTGTATTCATATACCAGCCCATTTTAAGTAAATATCCCAGGCATAATACAAACGCAAGTCCATTGACCATCAAAGAATTAGCAACTGTTGAGAGAAAATATCCCAAATAGATTTTTCCCCTGCTGACCGGTGAAACATTAAAATCCTTCCTTGTTCCATTCGCCTTGTCCTGCACCATAGTCAGATTCACACAGAATGTTACAGTGATACAGCTCACTGCCATAAGTGATGCTGTCAGCTGTGCTGCCACGGTTCCATTAATGAGCTCATCCGAAATCGTAATCATATCCGGAATTGCTGCTGTAAAAGAATCTCTGAAAACCTTTGCAAGAAACGTAGCATACAAAACAATCAGAATGACGGGTGTGATCATTGATGTAAACAACATACCTTTATCTTTAAAAAAGAGTTTTCTGTTCCTGTTCATTAATGCCAATACTGTTCTCATCAGCGTTCACCTCCAAGCTTCTTTCCTGTGACTGCAAGAAATACATCATCCATACCGCCTTTTACTACCTCATAATCCCTAAACAGCTCCTGATTTTCTACAATAAGCTCCGTTGCTTCCTGCGTATTTCTTACTTTTATCTGATATCCGTCACATATTTTTTTATATTCTCTGTTCAATGTCTTTATTTCATCTTCGGAAACACCGTAAACAGACACGATATCCTGTACATAATCATTTTTAAGTTCAAACGGTGTACCTTGTGCTGCAATACTTCCTTTGTCAAGAATCACAACATACCCGGCATTAGCAGCCTCTTCCATATAGTGTGTAGTCAGAAATACTGTCATATTTTCTGTTTTCTGAAGTTTCTCAATAACATTCCAGATTAACTGCCTTGTCTGCGGATCAAGCCCTGTAGTAGGCTCGTCAAGAATCAAAATCTCCGGTCTGTGCAATAATGCACGGGCAATATCAATTCTTCTTCTCTGACCTCCCGACAGCTTACCTACAGGCCTGTTTAAAAACTCGTCAAAATCCAGAATCTCGACCAGCTCCTGTAATCTCTTATCAAAAGCCTTTCCTGTAATGCCATACAAAGCAGCTCTGCTCATTAGGTTCTCTTTCACCGTAAGCGGTTTATCAAGTGCACTATCCTGAAATACAACACCAATCATCCTTTTTGTCTGTTCACCTGCTTTGTCAGTTTCTATTCCGTTTACCTGAACCGTTCCACTATCTTTTTTCTGCAGTCCACAGAGAATAGAAATGGTTGTACTTTTCCCCGCACCGTTTACTCCAAGAAACGCAAACAATTCTCCTTTTTTCACACGAAAGCTTAAATCATTTACTGCTTTTACTTCGCCAAAGCTTTTATTCAGATGGCTGATTTTAATTATATCTGATTCCATATCATTTTCCTCCTTATTCTAATGTTGCAAGTTCGTTTTCTAAAACTTCATCCGATACAGTTCTATTCCAAGCATTGCATTATACCCTGTCGCAGCAAACACACTGAATCATATTACCATAATGAGCATAAATTGGTGCAGAGCTTTCCGATTTGCCCTCTCAATTTCATTTTTATCCATTATCTTCTTCCTCCTGTAAATAAAAAACTTCTTCCACCGCAACACCGCACACTTTTGCAATCGTTAAGGCAAGGGTAACGGACGGCGAATAATCGCCACGTTCAATCAAACTAATCGTCTGCCTTGATACACCACATAAGCGTCCCATTTCCTGCTGATTAACATTCAATGCAGCCCTGCGTTCCTTTAAACGATTTCGCAGTATCATATAGCACCTCCGTTCGACAATTTTGCTTGTCTATTTGACAATTTTAGTTGTCATAATGTATTATACCCTTGTCATTCTGATTCGTCAATGGTAAATTATTCTACACACAACCCCTCCATCAACTACAAATACTACCTTTCCTTTATCCTTATCTTCAATTTTGTCATATTAGCACATTTTGGTGTTTGATACGGCAGACAATGCTTTACTTAGAAATCCTAGTTCGCATCCACTGTTTCACAGTGACAGAGGATTCCAATATACGAACAGGACATTGCATAAAAACTGCCAGCAGATAAATTTCTGCTGGCAGGAAAAATTTATATTTTTTCAATTGTCTACTTGACAGGGAGCAGTTCATTTATTAGGTACGACAGCCCCTTGATACCCACAGTTTGTTTTTTGCTACACTCTCCCACAATCCTACCTAATTATATACCGACATGTACAAAATATCATTTTCTAATCTTTATTTCAGGATTTCTTAGACTTTTTATATGCCTGTTTGTTTTCATACATATAATAATCTGCCTTATCTAATAGCATCTGTATTGTACACTCACTATCAGCATCTGATATTGCCCATCCACATGCATAGTCGATTGGCATATTATTACCACTGCTGTTTAATCTGTCTTTTTCCCTGCTTAGCTGCTTTAATATATCCTCAATTTCCGTTTTGCTTGTATTGTAGATAACTACCATGAATTCATCTCCGCCATATCTTCCAACAAAATCTTTTTGTGGAATTACATTGCGTAAAAGCCTGGCAAAGTTCAATATAAGCTGATCTCCCTTTGAATGTCCCTTTGTATCATTAATAATCTTAAGATTATTTAAATCAAACATCATGCACGCTGTATGCTTTGCAACTGTTTCCTTATTGTTAAGAAGCACTTCACAGGCATCTTTATTTGGCAATCCCGTATGGGCATCTGTATATGCTCTTTGTTCTAACAGCTTGTTTAGTACAGACATTTTCATGGCTGCTAAGGTCTGTATAACAATCAATATCACAAGACATAGCATGTCAAGTACTGACAACAGCTCTAAAGTACGGATTTTAACAGCTATCCTTTCTGAATAGTTTTCCGCAGCGGATACTGTTTCATCTGCCATCTTAAAATATATTTCACTCATATTAACAATATCTGTATTTTGATAGCCTACTTCTCTTACTGCTTTGATTTCTTTTTTTAATTCTTCCCAGTAGTCACTTAGAATCTGTAACTTGTCATGATATTCCTTATCTTGAAGATCTACAAGATTGTATTGTCCATTCTGATATTTCAAATCATTAAGAATATCATCAAGATATTTAATTAATTCATCATTCTGGTTTTCTGTAATTTCCAGCTTCACTTCACGCTGCGTAGCTCCACGTACCAGACCTGCATAATTTATTACGCGGGCTGTACCCTGCAGCCTGCTGATATCCACCATAATAAATATAATAAGAACTATCAGTATCAATATTAAACAGCTTTGGATAATTCCTACTATATTCTTACTTTTCTTATATGATTGTTCTTCTTTCTCCATACTAACGCCTCAATAATACACAATTTTATATTTATTGTACATTATTTCATATTATTTTATTTACGCATATTATTTCTAGCTTTATCTATACCTTATTTAATTATATCTATATAATGATGAGAATGTCAAAAGTAAATTTTGCCACTTACTGATGTAACCGGACCGCTTAATTGCTATGTAATTCCCGCAATCCTCAAACACCTTAAATCTATATTATATAATATAAAAATTACATAAATAAGTCAACAAAATAGTAATAATTACTACTTTAATTATCACTTTATTGTATGTGTTATTTAATAGACTGTATGTCTAGACAGCTTAAGCTGTTATTCTGTTAACTGCAAACTGCACTTCTATTATTGTTCCTCCTGATGGATTAGGCCTGATTGCAATACTGCCATCGTGTACCCGCACAATTTCATTAACAAGTGCAAGTCCAAGACCAACACCACCAAGCTCACGGCTTCTTGATTTATCTACGCGAAAGAACGGTTCAAACACACGTTCCTTAAGTTCCTCTGGAATTCCGTTTCCCGTATCCTTTACTGACAGATAAACCTGCTTTTCCCTCTGATATGCCTCTACTGAAACCTGTCCACCTGAATGATTATATTTTATGGCATTCTCAACAAGATTATATACAAGCCTGTATATAAGAATATCACTTCCGACCATATTTACATCCTTACATTTTCCAATAAGCTTTATATTCTTTTCCTGTGCAAGCGGCTCCAGATCCGCCAATACCTCATCAACAAGTGCATTAACTATAATCGTCTCATCACGTCCCACTGTCTGAAGCTCGTGTGCCGCATTCTCAGTAAACTGCCTCTGTATCTTAAATGCCTCCGATAGACGTTCAAGCATCTTATTATACGAAACACTAAGTCTGTTCAGTTCTTTAACCTGGTTTTCTTCTATCTGAGAATCGGACAGATTCTGTAACTGCACCTCTTCAATTTTATCAGAAAACTCACCAATTGGTTTAAGTGCCCGTCCACTTATAAAATATGTAACACCGCCTCCAAGAAGTGCCAGTAAAGCTGAAATTATTAAACTATTTCTTTTATAATCTGCCTTATTATTGTACACCTGGACAGAAAAATCCTTTGCAAATTCATCCCATTTATCCTCTGGAATACTTATATATATCTGTTCTGAATCATCACCCTTATTATCCCCCTGGGCTTCAACAGCCTCCTGCAATGAATCAATGTAATACACACCATTTCTATATACAAACATTGTCAGACAACCACATATAAGTGCAATATCCCAATGCTCAGCTATCTTGTCGCTTTCTACTCTCCAAAGTCATAGTAAGCAGTTGGTTTATCACCAAAGATACCTCCTCTTACTGCCAGCACAAAGTTTCGCTTAGCAAGCACTTGATGCGTTTCCTCTATGTATGCATATTGTCAAGTGTATGTGTCATATTTTATATTCAAAATAAAAAAGGCTGCTACTCTCTAAAAAATAACAGCCTTTCTTACTATATCAGTCTTTTGGAATTTGACAATCGACATACAGAATGTGATTAACTAACCACTCTGTGAGATATTTTAAAATCCCCATAATCTGTTCATCTTGATCTTCTACCTCATCATTGTGATGTTCCATAAATTCATCAAGTTTATGTATAAATTCCTGATGTTGAACTTTCTGTGTAAATATCTTCTTATAATTAATAGATTCCATATACTGCTCTTCATCACTAAAGTGTTTTACTGTATAATTTCGAAGATTTTCTAATATTATATCAATCCTATCATATTTATCCGGTATAAACTCATCATGAAGCAGTTCATATGCCTCATCTGCATATTTAAATAACTGCTTGTGTTCTTCGTCTATCATATCTATGCCGATATAATATTCTGGTTTCATTTCATACATAAATTAATCCTACTTTCAGTTTTATTTGTTTTATGAACCTGTTCTATACGATCTAATCATAATAGGCAAATGCATTTCTCATGAATTTCCTATATTTTCTCTTTTTTAATGTTAGATTCCACCAAAACATTCCCTAATTTTCTTGGAAATATCAGAATCAACAAAACCTTTCTGCACCATGTCATCGAGCATCTCACATGTTTTTTCGTGCGATAAACCTTTCTTATATGGTCTGTCCTCAGTTAATGCCTGATAGATATCAATAGCTTCATTTCAAAAGAATTATCACTTAAACACATTCTGAATCGAATAATCATTGCAAACAATGGAATTTCATTCCACTTTTTTTAAGGACCGGTTCCATCGGCATGTTCATGATGAAACAAAATCACATTTGACACATCTGTTTTAAATGGAATTTTAGTAATATTTTTTATAATTAATGACACTATGAATCATGTGCAATACCGGAAGTCCACAGCCTATCATTACTGCCTTTTTGAATTAATCACTTTCTTCTTCGTAATAATCTCATCTCCTTAATAGTTTTCTTCATGTACTTCAAAATAGCTCTGCGGATGATTACATACCGGACATACCTCAGGAGCCTTTGTTCCTACCACGATATGTCCGCAGTTACGGCATTCCCATACCTTAACTTCACTCTTTTCAAATACCTGTGCAGTTTCAATATTCTTAAGAAGTGCACGATATCTCTCCTCGTGATGCTTCTCAATTTCTCCTACTGCTCTGAATTTGGCTGCAAGTTCAGGGAAACCTTCTTCTTCGGCTGTTTTCGCAAAGCCTTCATACATATCTGTCCACTCATAATTCTCGCCTTCCGCAGCTGCAGCCAGATTTTCCTTTGTATCACCAATTCCTGCTAATTCCTTGAACCACATCTTTGCATGTTCTTTCTCATTGTCCGCTGTTTTTAAAAATAAAGCTGACATCTGCTCGTAGCCTTCCTTCTTTGCTACAGATGCAAAATAGGTATACTTATTTCTTGCCTGAGACTCTCCCGCAAATGCCTCCTGTAAATTCTTCTCTGTCTGTGTTCCTGCATATTTGTTTGCTGCCATCTCTTTTACCTCCGTTTTCTTTACTACTTTTTCAAAATCTGATGCTGGATGCTTGCACAAAGGACATATAAAGTCATCTGGTAATTCCTCGCCTACATATTCATATCCGCAAATTCTGCAACGCCATATTGTCTGACTGTCCTCTGTTTTTCCAACCTCTTGTGGCTTAGGCTTAATATTATTCTGATAATAATCATATGTTACTGAAGGAACATTGCTTAAAACTTCCATATCGGTTATCTCACCTATAAACATCGTATGTGAACCCAAGTCCTCTGTTTTAGTAACCGTTACAGAAATGTATGCATTTGTACCTTCTGTAATATAATAAATACCATTTGTGCCCCTGGCACACTGCTCAAATGCTTCAAACTTATTGGTATCTCTTCCTGATTGGAATCCAAAATGTTTGAACAATTCAAATTGTGCCTTCTGACTTAAGACTGATACAGTAAATTTTCCGGTTCTTTGAATCATATCATGCGTATAATTTGCCTTATTTACACAGATACTTAACTGGTTTGGTTCCGAAGCTGCCTGAATGGCTGTATTAATGATGCATCCGTTATCTTTTGCTGCTTCTTTAGCGGTCAATATAAACAGCCCATAACTCAACTTATACATTGCTTTCCTATCCATGCTGTTCCTCCTTTACCTTCTCCCTGCATTTCGGGCAAATGCCTTTAAATGAAATATCATAATCCACAAATTCAATTCCATGAGTGTTATGAATTCTTTCCAGCAAATCCGGTATTTGATCCATATCCACATCAAAAACTTCACCGCACTTTATACATCTTACATGGTAATGATTTTTCAATGTAAAATCAAATCGGTTCGGTCCATCCGGAACTTCAACCTTTCTTAAGGCACCTTCCTCTACCAATATATCAAGATTTCTATATACAGTTCCTTTTCCAATTGTTGGATATGCTTCTTTTATAAATTCATACACTTCATTTGCCGTAACGTGTCTTCTCATTTCGTATACGGTATTTCTTACAAGATCTTTTTGAATGGTATTTCTCCTACTTGTCATTTGTTCTCCTTATTAGGATTAGTTCTTAATAAGGATTGTATACCACTATTATCCTGTTGTCAATAAAAATAGTAATAATTCTCATTATTATAAAATTTTTCAAACTGAGCATCTTTTTCCTGAATAACTATTTTATTTTGCGTTCAAATACATATTCTGAATCTGAAGATAAATCAGACCTAAACAAATATCCGAGTCTGTCAAATTTCTGAATCTCCACCGGATTTTCAATATTATTTTCCGCTATGAATCTGACCATTTCACCACGAGCCATCTTGGCATAGGTACCTTTTGTTACCAATTTATCTCCGGATAACTCACAAAATACAATCGTAATATATCTGTCCTGTGGTGTCAGATACTTTTCTATACATTTTGAGTATTCTTTTGATGCAAGATTAATGATAATCCTACTGTCATCGATTACTGAGCGGTATAACAATTCTCCCCAGTACTCATACAGATTTTTTGCATCTCCAATTCCAACCTTTGCCTGCATTTCAAGACGATAAGGAGTCACACCATCCATTGGTTTTAAAATGCCATAAAACGCAGACAGGATTCTTAAATGATTTTGCAAATACTCAAACTGCTGGATTTCAAACACAGATGGTGCCATATATTGAAATGCAATCCCTTCATATGCTAAAACAGCCGGAGTAAGCCTGTTATAAAGATTCATATTTTCCAATCTGTTAAAGTTCTGCTCTGCAATCTTGTCATTACATTTCCAGATAGCTTTCAGTTCTTCTTTTGATTTGCTTTTCATCCAGTTTAATACTTCTGCTGTCTTATCAATAAAAACAGGCAACTCAACCGGTGCTAAGTTATCGGTATCTACAATCATCTTTTTTGCAGGTGATAAAATAATCTTCATTATGCCAATTCCTTAAGCATATTTTCAGGATCATCTGCCGCCTTGACTTTATCATTTGCCTTTATAATGATTCCCTGCTCGTCAATAAGATATGTGGTTCTTACCACGCCCATAGAGACTTTTCCATAGTTTTTCTTTTCTTTCCAGACATCATATGCTTCAATAACTTTACGCTCCGGATCTGCTAATAGCGTAAATGCCAGTCCGTATTTTTCTTCAAATCTCTTGTGAGACGCTACAGAGTCCTTGCTTACTCCGAGAATAACAGCTCCCTTCTCAGTAAACTGTGGATAACGCTCAGAAAAGCCACATGCCTGCTTTGTACAGCCTGCCGTGTTATCCTTTGGATAAAAATATAAGATTACTTTTTTTCCTGCATAATCGCTTAATTTATGCATTTCTCCATTCTGATCCGGCAATTCAAAGTCCGGTGCTTTTTTTCCTACTTCTAACATATTTTATTCCTCCACTTCTTTCAATTCCATCTGTTTTCTTGTCCTCTTATTGCCAGAAATCATTTTATGACCAGAATAGACTGCCATAATCATGCATATCAGAGAGCCAAATGCAAAGTATTTGTGTGCTGCTTTTAACCCTTTATATCCTGTATAAAAAGTTCCAACCATTGTAACTATTGCTCCGATTGACCAATATTTATGTGCTTTCATGATACACCTCCATATTTTATTATCAACATCATAATACAACAATTTATTATTTTTCAAAACCTGCATTTTTCATAGTTTTCTTTTATTTAACAAATCACATAAGATTACTCTTGTATTGTTTTCAACTTCTTTAATCTTACAAACAACCTTATACCCTTCGGACACATACTCCTGCTCACATATTCTGCACCCTTTTCCGAGAACAGTACACTCGTTTATCTTCATACTCCAAGAATGACCATATCTACATTGCCACCATGCTCTCTTTGCTGAATTTCTTGAAACTTCCGTCAGCTTCAACTTATTTAATTTATAATCCCATTCTGTCAAAAGCTGCTTATCCGTCGTAGCCAAATCATTGTATCCGGCAAGTACCTCCCGCTCTGCACAAACAGGGCAGACCGTTCCTTTCACACGAGCATTGATAACCGACTTCCACTAGCTACCGCATCTCTTGCAATGCCACCATACATTTTGCATTGACTTCATCCGGTTGCAGAGGATAGTTTTTCTCTGACCATTCTTTGGCTATCTGTGGGTGTGTACTTTTTAGGTCATTCTTGCCTTTTATAAATATATATCCACTGCAACAAGGACATTTACTGCCGCCTGAGCGTGTAGAGATAAGCGTATTCCATTCATAACCGCAGGTTCTGCACTTCCACCAAGCCTTGCTGTTTGCAAACGCCATAACTTCGGTAGGCTTATTTTCATTCTTATCAGACCATTCGTCTGCAACTTCCGGGAACAGAGTTGCAAGGTCATTAAATCCTGCAATCACTTTGTTATGGGAGCAGTACGGGCAACCTGTTTTGTTGATGGTTCTACTCTTTACAGTGGCTATCCATTCGTGTCCTAATTTACACTTCCATATCACTTTCTTGTGTAAGCCGATAGATACCTCTGTCGGCTTGATTTCATTTTTCTCTGACCACTCCGAAGCCAATTCCGGCTTCAATGTACTTAAATCGTTAATTTCCTCAATCACTCTCGCACCGGAGCATATGGGGCATTTCTCGCCACTGGAACGAGCCTTTACGCTTGTCTGCCATTCGTGACCACAAGTACCTTTCCACCATACTTTTTTATTTGAACCGAAAGTAATGTCATCGGGTGTAAGCGGTAAGTTTTTCTCCGACCACTCCGAAACAAGTTCCGGATGTACTTCTGCTAAACTGTTATTCATAGCCAAACCTCAACCTCCTTGTGCTTAGAGTATATGAAGTTTTGGCTTTATCTTGTAGTTTGCGAATATCCGTACAAATAGAAAAGCCCTTTGAAAAAAGGATTTCTCCTCTCTCAAAGGGTAGTTTAACTTTTACTTAGAATTATCTTTTTTAATAACTAAGTTGTAATTGCTATCATAATACAGTCCAAGTTCTCTACACATTCTATCGTTCACATTATCTAACGCTTTCTTATATTCTGCATACGTTGGAGACAGAACCATCAAATTAGGAATGAATATATCGTTATAGCCTTTATTTTGTAACTTTTTCTGCATTTTTCTCTGTGCAATAAATGCCGGATGGTATTTCATTATACCGTTTTTCATTTTAGCACCTTTCCATACTTTTTCTTTTAGTCTTTCATATTCGCTTTCACTCATATCACGATAATAGGCTATCATCTCATCTGCGGTTCTGGTTTCTTGTGCAATCCCACCTATCATCTTCGCACCGATTCCCATAATAAAAGGAACTTTCAATGTCGTTTCATCGCAATATTCTAATATATTCTGTAGTGCCTGCTTCTGTTCCAAAGTCTTCAACCTTACATTAAGAAATGGTTTGAAATGACTTTTAAAATAATCTCCCCATTCTTTTCCCGGTAGCAAAGACTCAATCGCATTTTCAACGATTTGATAATCAAGTGCCTCATTTGCTCTGTCTGCGTCACCATCATCTATAAATTGCTTCAAAGCTTCAAGTTCTGAGTCCTTTAAAACTTTTTCCTGCACTTTTTCTTGATAAATACGAAGAAGAATACTTTTGTCGCCAGTTTCCAAAAGGCTCTGTATGTCTTTAATACTAATACCGAGTTTTCTATATACTGAAATCTTTTTTAAAGTTTCAACATCTTGTGCAGTATAGTTACGATAACCATTGTTATCTTTATCCACTGACAGCAATCCTTTTTCTTCATAATACTTAACTGCACGCTTTGTCATTCCAACCTCATTTATAATTTCATTCAATAACATCGGATGCACCTCCTTATGATTTATGTTGATAGTATAAGCGTATACGCTGCGTGCAGGTCAAGAGTTTTTCGTCTTTTTTCTAAAAATGGGCAATCCCGATTTCAGGACTGCCCATTCATTCTGCTAATTATGCAATTTTTTCTTGCTTGCACCGATTTCTGCATCAATTGATGTAAGTTTGATGTAAATCGCTGTTTTTTTAGTTTTTTATCAAATGAAGTATGTCCCGTCTATTTGGTAAAACGGTATATCTTTACTCTTGGACGTTTTTTTGACTTTTGTGCGTCCAAAAGATGTCATTCGCCTTCAACACATTTTTATATTGTACCTTGAAAATTTAACACTTAGATTTGACCCACCTCTCATGAATTAATAAAATACCTTTTTGGTCACTTTCCGAAGCTGACGGTTGAATCTTTCAATGGCATTTGTGGTATAAATCAAACGTCTTACAGCTTCTGGATACTTGAAATAAGTGGACAGTGTTGCCCAGTTATCATTCCAGGATTTATAGATTTTCGGGTACTTGGAATCCCATTTATCTTTGAACAATTCTAACTCATTTAAAGCTGTTTCTT
>NZ_JBBMES010000028.1:0-15585 GCF_040096395.1 Lachnospira hominis (ex Hitch et al. 2025)
AGAATTCATAATGGAGAAGCAAAAGAAGTGACTCCGATAACAGTAGAGAATGGAACAATTACATTCAGTACAAGTGAATTCTCAACATATGCAATTGTTTACACAGATGCTGATAAGACACCAGGCACACCATCAACACCTGGTACACCATCAACACCAGGCACACCATCAACACCAGGCACACCATCAACACCTGATACACCATCAGCTGATAATGGTAACAACGCAGGAAGTACAACAGGTGATGCAAATACAACACCTTCATCACCTTCAACAGGTGATATGGCAATGAGAACAATCATGCCACTTGTAACAGTTATGGGAATTGCTCTTATCGGAGCTGCATATGTTCTCATGACAAGAACAAAAAAAGAGGATTAAGAGCTTAGAGAGTTCATTAAAACTATTTTTAAATAATTAATTTTAATGAATATAAAAGCAACAGAGCCGGTCTTAGTAATGTAGGAAATAGTCTTACAGCTAAGACCGGTTTTGTATTTTTTTAGTTTAGCATATATATTGCAAGATTAAGATATCCGGCATATGTTACCCATACAAGATATGGAATCATAAGATATGCGGCGGGTTTACAGATTTCATAAAAAAGAACAATTGTGATTATTATAAGAAACCACATCAAAAATAACCAGAAAAATGCTGCGAGATACATTTGCAGATTAAAAAATATAATTGACCACATAAAATTAAGGAAAAGCTGGGTACAATATAATGTGAGTGCGGGTTTTGTGTATTTATCGGATGTGTATACAAGAAAAGAAGCAAGCCCCATAAATATATAAAGGACAGTCCATACAACAGGAAAAAGCCAGCCGGGAGGTGATAGCGGTGGTTTGTTAAGCATGTTAAAAATTTCTGAGCTGTCGGGAGTAAGGACAGATGAAAAAGCACCGGCAGCAAGTGGTATTATAAGGGCATATATCAGTTCCCTGCCGTAAGTTTTTAAGGTATGTTTTAATTGTTGATTCAAACGAAGCCTCCTGTTATGATTAATAAAATATTGATTTCTTTATAAATTTATGTTTTATTATAAAAATATATGAAAAAACAGATTCTTATAAAAGGTGATTGGAGACAATATGGATAGATATGATATAGCAATTATAGGTACAGGACCGGCTGGAATATCAGCGGCGATAACAGCAAGAGTGAGAAATAAAAATATTATTCTTATAGGAAGCCGTGAACTTAGCACTAAAATAGAAAAAGCGTCACTTATTAATAATTATCCGGGAATTCCGGCTGTGAGTGGTGAGCAGCTAAAAGAAGCATTTTTAAAACATATTGGCAGCATGGGGATTGAAATAACTGAGGATAAAATTAATGCAGTTTATTCGCTTGGAAATTATTTTGTTTTACAGGGGCAAAATGGCAGTTATGAGGCAGATAGCGTGATTCTGGCAGCAGGACTTTCTAATGTAAATGCATATCCGGGTGAAGAAGAATATCTCGGACAGGGAGTAAGCTACTGTGTGACATGTGATGCTGCATTTTATCGTGGAAAAAGTGCTGCAGTAATTGCATTTTCGGATAAAGAAGAGGCAGAGGCAAAGTTTCTTGCTGAGATTGCTGAAAAAGTGACATATATAAAGATGTATAAAGATTCAAATGGTGTTGAGGGTACATTTGCTGGAATCAAAAATATTGAGGTATTGTCTGCTGTAAAACCTGTTGGAATAAAAAAGAACGGAATGAAAGTTATTCTTGAAACGCAGGCAGGCGGCAGCTATGAATTTGATGGAATATTTGTGATGAGGGAACATGTAGCTCCTAAGACACTTGTTCCGGGACTTAAAACAGAAGAAAACAAGGTATTGGTACAGCGTGACATGTCAACTAATATCAAAGGACTTTTTGCGTGTGGAGATATAACAGGAGCACCATACCAGTATGTGAAAGCTGCGGGGGAAGGAAATGTTGCGGCTCTTTCAGCTGTTGCATATCTTGCAAAATAAAAAGATAATGCTGTCGCATAGAAATGATTAAGCTTTCCAATATGCGACAGCATTATTTATAAATTTATACAAAATCTGTTTTTGACGAATAATGTTCTTTTTTCTGCATTATTTTGTCTGCCTGTATTTTGAGTTAGTTGCATATATTGACGAGGCAGATTGTTTTTATAAGAATTGCCAAATTCTTAAATTCAGTATTGACAGTATACAAAATTTAATCTATACTAACCCTACCGAATAAGTATGATATAAAACGCTGAAAGCGGAATATATTATACTTACATAATTGTCAAAATTTATTGGGAGACAGCGGCATGCTGTGGAAAGGAAGGGTTTTATGAAACAGATATTGTGCTTTGGAGATTCTAATACATATGGATATAAACCTGATAAGAGCGGAAGATTTCCGTGGGGTGTACGCTGGACCAGTATTCTGGCAGAAAAGTTTGGAAGAGATGTCAATGTTATAGAAGAGGGATTGTGCGGAAGGACAACAATATTTGACGATGTATTCCGTGCTGGACGCAACGGAAGTGAGAGTTTTCCTGCAATTCTCGAAAGTCACACACCGCTTGACCTTATTATAATCATGCTTGGAACTAATGACTGCAAGACCGTTTACGGAGCAACTGCGGGCATAATCGGAAAAGGAGTGGAGACACTTCTTGAACAGGTAAAAAATTACAGTCCTGACAGCGATATTTTGTTGATTTCTCCGATATATCTTGGTGAAAATGTGTATAAAGAAGGCTTTGATGTTGAATTTTCAAAAGAATCTATACAGGTATCAAAAAATCTTGAGGCAGTTTATGAAAAAATAGCATTAAAAAATAATATACATTTTCTTAGGGCACAGGATTTTGTTTCATGCAGTGAGACTGATCAGGAACATCTTGACGCACAGGCACATAAGATATTTGCGGATGCTGTGTACAAAAAAACTGATGAGATATTAAAGGCAAGATTTATAAAGGCCGCATGCTGAAAAGAATAATTTTATTAGAAGTCAATAAAATGTGCATAGATTGTTATTGACTTCTATATTTTTTAAATATATAATTATCAAAGGTAATTACCAAAGATAACTATATGCGGCTAAAATGAAAGGAAGTATTTATGACAGAAGAAAAAATAAAAAGAATGTTAGATGCGTGCTTTCTGGCAAAAAGAATCCGTGATTTTCTCCCGGAGCTGCCAGATGGAGTAAAGCCGGCATATATACAGTATATGGATACAATTCACAAATTGCAGGGAAATGGAGTGCAGAGGGTCAAGATTTCTGACATAAGCGATTCCCTTGCAATACCACGTCCGGGTGTTACAAGGACGGTCAAAGAGATGGAAGAAAGGTGTTATCTGAAGAAGATTTCGTCTGATGAGGATGCACGTATAACATATATTGAGATTACAGTTAAAGGTGAAGAACTGTCTGAAAAATATGATAAAAATTATTACAGCCGCTTATGCAGATATCTTGATGGTATTTCAGAGGAAGAGGCTGATTCTATGATTAATACAATAGAAAAGTTTTATAAAGTAATGAGTGAAAGGAGAGTTGACATTGAATAATTCAAAATCGGATTTTACACAGGGAAGCATACTTGGCAAGTTAATTCCGTTTATGATGCCTATACTCGGTGCACTGATACTGCAGGCTGCGTATGGTGCAGTTGATTTGCTTGTTGTTGGACGATTCGGTACAACTTCCGGATTGTCAGCCGTTTCAACAGGAAGCCAAGTACTTAATCTTGTGACATTTGTAATTACACAGTTTGCAATGGGCATAACGGTGCTTATTGCAAGATATATAGGTGAAAAGAAGCAGGAGCTGATAGGGCAGGTTATAGGTGGTTCAATTATAATATTTGCGATAATTTCAGCAGTATTATTTTTTGTGATGATATGTTTTTCACGCCGCATTGCCATTGTCATGCAAGCACCTTCAGAAGCTGTAGGGCTTACATCGGTATATGTGAAGATTTGTGGCGGTGGAATATTTTTTATTGTGGCATATAATCTTTTATCTGCAATTTTCAGAGGACTTGGCGATAGTAAATCTCCGCTTATATTTGTTGCAGTTGCCTGTGTTATAAATATTGTGGGTGACCTTTTGCTTGTTGCCGGTCTTAAAATGGATGCGGCAGGTGCAGCAATAGCAACAGTATTTGCACAGGCGGTAAGTGTTGTGCTGGCATTATTTATGCTTGTAAAAAGGAATAAGATATTTACGATAACAAAAAGTGATTTCAAGGTAAATATACACTGTAAAAGAGCATTAAAAATCGGGATTCCTCTTGCATTACAGGAGTTTCTTACTCAGGTTTCGTTTCTGGCATTATGTGCATTTATCAACAGGCTTGGACTTGAGGCTTCATCGGGATATGGCGTTGCCTGTAAAATTGTAAACTTTGCAATGTTGATTCCAAGTTCACTTATGCAGTCAATGGCATCATTTGTGTCACAGAATGTCGGTGCTGGTAATGAGAAAAGAGCCAAAAAGGCGATGTTTACAGGCATTGGTGTAGGACTTGTTATAGGATGTATTGCATTTTTATTAATAATATTTAAAGGTGACATACTCACAGGAATATTTACGACGGATGCAGCTGTTGTACAAAAGGGATATGATTATCTTAAAGGATTTGCATTGGAAACAATAGTGACAGCTATTCTTTTCAGCATGATTGGATATTTTAACGGACATGATAAGACTATATGGGTTATGGCACAGGGACTTATACAGACACTTCTTGTGCGTCTTCCGCTTGCTTATTATATGAGTATTCAGCCTGACGCAAGTCTTACAAAGATTGGATTTGCAGCACCGGCAGCGACAATATTCGGAATTTTATTAAATGTTGTTTACCTTATTTTTCTAAAATATAAAAAGAGAATATGAAAATCATTTTCAATTTACTGGGAGGCAAAGGTTTGACAAAAGTTAAATATAAAACAAAACAAATGACAGAGTTGCTTGCCTTTTTTATATAGAAAAAGAATTAAATCATGAATGTAATGGTGAAGACTGTCCTGTTTGTGCATGTATACAGCAGGCACAACAGATGTTAAAGGAACTGTCAACAGGTACGGTTGTAAGCCAAGTGGCTGGTTTAATTGTTGTGGTTGCGGTGACATCTGTATTCACCAGGTCTTTATTTATAATAAAAAATTCTCCAATACGTCAAAATGTAAGACTGAATAATTGAATAAAATTTCTGTGAGAGCAAAGGGGATAAAGCAGACCCCTTTGGTTTTTGTGCTTAATTTTATATTATAGTGGTAAGAAAGCAGAGGTTTTGTTTATGAAAAAACGTATTTCTATAATTTTGGCAGTGGTAATGGCGTTATTATGCCTTGCTGCATGCGGTCAGAATAAATCAAAATATTTATCAAAAAATGATAAAATTAAAGAAGATATGTTAGAACATGAAGAAAAAGAATATGATGAACACGTATGGCTGTCACTTAGAAATGCAGAAAAATTATGTGATGCTATAGTAGATTCTTTGTGCGATATAGATTCAGAAAATAAGAATGTTTATAGTACAAATGCAACAGTTTATAAAAATAAATTAAAAGAGCTTGATAATCAATACCAGGATGTTGTAAAAAATTCAACTAATAAGACTTTGCTGTTTGGAGACAGATTCCCATTCCGTTATATGGTGGATGATTATGGATTAAAGTATTATGCAGCATTTGCGGGTTGTTCTGCAGAGAGTGAGGTAAGTTTTGAAACTATATCATTTTTGGCGAAAAAGGTAGATGAACTTGGACTTAAAAATGTAATGACAATTGAAAAATCAGGTAAAAAGATAGCTAATACAATAATTTCTAATACAAAAAATAAAAATCAGAAAATATTTGAGCTTAACTCATTACAGTCAATTACTTCAAAAGATGTAAAGAATGGTGTTACATATCTTTCTGTAATGAAGAGCAATATTAATGTACTTAAAGAAGCATTGCAATAGGAGGATAAATGAGTCAGATTAATTGTAATAATTTATCAGTTGGCTATGATGGAAAAATTTGAAATCAGTAATTTATCAGGAAGATGTTACAGGGAACTCTCCGGTGGACAGCAACAACGTGTATTGCTTGCAAGAGCATTGTGTGCAACAGAAAAGATACTGCTTCTTGATGAACCAGTGGCAGCACTGGATCCTAAGGCTTCAAAAGAGATGTATAAAATTATAGAAAAACTAAATAAAGAAGATAACATCTCTATTATTATGATTTCGCATGATATTGAAGATTCAGTTAAATATGCGAGTCATGTACTTTATACGGGAAATAAAGTATTTTATGGAACAAAGAAGGAGTATGAAGACAGGCAATATGATAGATAAATTGATTTTTTATTTTCAGTATCCATTTGTAAGATACGCATTAATTGTTGGAGTTTTAATTGCATTGTGTTCTTCACTTCTTGGAGCAACGATTGTTGCAGTCGATATAGCTGCATTTTGTGTGTGTTCACTAATTGGAAAAATATCAGGAAGAGTGTGAGTATGAGAAAAAATTAAAACTTATTTTGTTATGTATCTGTATTATTTTAGCGACAGGATGTTCAAAAAATACAAAAGCAAATAGAAAACTAAATATGTCAAATTCGGTAGATAAAGTGCTTAATGAACAGATAAATAATTCGACAAAAGAAGATAATGAAAATGATGGCAAAAATATGTATTGCCGCCTTGCGGATGCATCATTAGCAATTAAATAAAATAAAAAACAGGCAAGTATTCTATTATCAACTTTAATAAGATACCTGCCTGTTTTTTAAATATTTTATATGATTTTTGTCCGTTATTTTTTAGTTTTAACAACATTAAGAGGCATCATAAGATGATTAATGAGTATGCGGTAAGCATCATCGCCGTTACCGGCTTTAAGATAATCAAAATATTTTTTGTGTTCCTCTAATGTACCTGTAACACGTCCTTCAACTTCAAGTGCTGACTGTGAAGTAAGTTTTATTAAGTACATAAGCCGTTGAAAAATGTGATTGACTTCTTCATTGTTTATATAATTTACAAGGAGAAGATGAAACTGGTGGTCATAATTAATGAAATCTTCATAATTGCCGTCTGTAGAACTATTTTCTGCAGCTTTAGCCTGTAAATCAAGTATATTTTCAAGTTCACGTAGAACTTTTTGACCTTTTGGAGTATTTATTGTAGAAGCCAGACAGTGAGTACAAAAACCTTCTATTGCACATCTAATCTGAATAGTTTCTTTCATATCTTTTTGGTTTAACTGACGTATTCTGAAGCCTTTGCTCGGAACTACATCTATATAACCATCCTGGCTGAGACATTGCAATGCCTCACGCATAGGTGTTCTTGATATACCGAGTTCTTTTGAAAGTTTAGTCTCGGAGTACATTATATTTACATCCAGCTTGTTTGTGAGAATAAGTTTTTTAATATAGTTGTATGCTTCCTGCTGAAGCGAAGACATAATCTTCATATTTTGATACTCCTTCCTGAATATGTGTATCAGATATCGCTATATAAACAATAGATATATTTATTTGTGGTGGTACGTTATACACAAAATAATAGAACAAAATATATTTGTGGTCAATAATAATTTTTAAAATTAGGATACCGGTATCCCGGTTTTGTTTAAATTTGCTAAAATAATTGTGAAAACTTTGACTATTTTTGATAATTGATTCTATACCGGTATACTGGTATACTGCAATCAACAACAAAACAACAAATCATTTAAAACAGTTCAGGAGGAAAAAAGAATGAATACAACATATGAATTAGGAAACTTAAAAATCGTGGATCTTACAAAGCCACTTGATCCAAAGACAGAGTCAAGAAGATGTCACCTTATAAGATATAATACAGGTGGTCCTATTCCTGATTTCCATACAGCTATGGATCTTACAAGCCACCTCGGAACACATTGTGAGTGTCCTTATCATCATGATGATAACTGGCCATCAGTTGCAGAACTTCCACTTACAACATTTATGGGAAGAGCAATTTATGTAGACTTTAAAGATACACTTCCTCATAGAAAACATATCAGTGCAGCAGACCTTGACAAAGCAACAGAAGGCTGGGTAAAGGAAGGAGATATTCTTATTATTGATTCTTCTTACAAGATAGACCCATTTACACCAGATACAAATACTGATAAGGACCAGAGATTACTTGTAAATGGTGAGACAGCACAGTGGTGTGTAGACCACAAGATTAAATGTGTAGGTTTTGGTGATGGAGTTTCAATTGAAAACTGCAATGAAGATGTTAAACCGTTCCATGACATCTGTATGGCAGAAAATATTGTATTTCTTGAAGTATTAAAGAATTTGGACAAACTTACACAGGATACATTTTTCATGTCATATACACCACTTCCGATTTACGGACTTGACTCATGTCCAATCCGTGCATATGCAATTGAAGGACTTGCAGAATTTTCAAGATAAGAGTGGAATAGCCGGTTAGGAAACTGGTATTATAAAATAAGATTTTAACACATTGAAGGAGAGATTACAGTTATGAAGATTGCGGTTCTTGGTGCGGGAGCTATGGGCTCAATATATGGCGGACATCTTTCATTATACAATGATGTATACATGATTGATAGGAAGCAGGAAATTATCGAGAAAATCAATGCTGACGGACTTAAACTTTTTGAAAATGACAAAGATGTGGTTTACAGACCTGAAGCAATGTCAGACAGTAAAAATCTTGAAGAAGTTGACCTTGTAATACTTTTCGTTAAATCACTTTTTTCAAAAGCTGCACTTGAAGAAAACAGGCACATTATAGGAGAACATACTTATTTGATGACACTCCAGAATGGGGCAGGACATGAAGATATTTTATCTGAGTTTGTTCCAAAAGAAAGAATTATTATTGGAACAACAGAGGATAATGGGGCGGTTCTTGATAATGCGTATGTAAGACGCGGTGGTAAAGGAAAAACTAATATTGGAATGTTAGTTCCTGATAAAGAAGGAATGCTTCAGAAAGTTAAAGAAAGCTTTGATTTATGTGGATTTGACACACATATTTATGATAATATCCAGCAGCTGATATGGGATAAGCTTTTTACAAATGTATCACTTTCAGCACTTACAGGTGTTCTTCAGGTGCCAATTGGTTTTATTGCATCAGACGAATATGCATGGAACATGACTGTAACTCTCATAAAAGAAGCTTTGCAGGTTGCAAAAGCATTAGGACTTACCTTTGATGAAAATGAGGTTATTGAAAAAGTAAGAGCAACTTCTATTAATTCACCTGAGGGAAAAACGTCAATATACGCTGACCTGAAAGCAGGAAGACGTACAGAAGTAAATACAATCAGCGGTGCCGTCGTCAGAGCCGGAGAAAAGACTGGCGTTGATGTTCCGACACACAGAATGATTGTAAATATGGTTCATGCAATGGAAGACAGAGAAAGAAAGGAAATAAAATAATGATTTTTTCATCTATTAATTCTAAAGACGATTTTACTAATTATCCAAAGGCAGTTCAGAGAGCAATTAAATATTTAAAAGAAAATGATTTTGTAAATATGGAAGCTGGTGTTTATGAGATTGAGGGAAAACTTATGTATGCACAGGTGTTTGATGCTGCGACAGGTCCTGTAAGTGAGAAAAGACCTGAAGTGCATGAAAAATATCTGGATGTGCAGTTCCTTGCGTCAGGAAGAGAAAAGTTGGGATTTACGCCAGATACAGGTAGTTACGAGATTGATGAGAAGTTTGATGAAAGAGATCTTATTTTTTATAAATCTGTAGAAAATGAAGGGTTTATAACATCTACTCCGGGCTGTTTCTGCGTGTTCTTCCCAA
Organism: Lachnospira hominis (ex Hitch et al. 2025); assembly: GCF_040096395.1. Classification (NCBI taxonomy): domain Bacteria; kingdom Bacillati; phylum Bacillota; class Clostridia; order Lachnospirales; family Lachnospiraceae; genus Lachnospira; species Lachnospira hominis (ex Hitch et al. 2025). Next base: position 9,805 of record NZ_JBBMES010000028.1, read on the forward strand.
CAGATGTTCACAGACCGGCATGTGAAGATGGCGAACCTATGACAGTGAGAAAGGTTGTAGTGAAAGTAAGCACTGAATTATTAAAGTAAACGTGAGGAGGCTATTATGGGCAAAAAATTTATTGCGGTATTAATGTGCATGAGTATATTAGTCTGTTCTGCACTTACAGGGTGTAGTACAAAAACTACAGCAGACGGACAAGAAGTAAAAATTATAAGAGTTGCATTTAACCAGAACGAGGATCATCCTCAGTATAAGGCAATGAAAGAGTTAGGCGACAGGTTTGAAAAAGCGACTAACGGAAGATATAAAATGGTTATTTATCCTAATGGTGTGTTAGGTGAACAGGGGTCAATGGCAGAGTTCATAAGAACTGGTGCTTTGGATATGGCAATTGTTCCATGCTCAGTTCCAGAAGGATATGATGCAGATTTTGCTATTGTCGGAGCACCTTACCTTTATCAGGATATGGATCATTTAAGAAGATCTGTACAGGCAGGAATATTTGATGAATTATTCAAATCAACAAGAAAATTTAATTTTGAGGTACTTACAGTTTATACGGCCGGCGAGAGAAATATTTATGCAGATAAGCCAATTAACACACCAGATGACCTCAAGGGTATGATTGTACGAGTTAATGATTCTCCAACATATCTTAGCATGGTTAAATATATGGGGGGTGTTGGTACAGCAATGTCGCAGTCAGAGGTATATACAGCATTACAGCAGGGAGTTATTGATGCAGGTGAAAATAGTGAGCGTGTATACACAGATTTCAAACATTATGAAGTCGCAAAATATTATTCATATACAAAACATATTGTTCATCCTGATGTAGTAATAGCAAGTACCAATTTCCTTGATGGTTTATCAGATGCAGATAAGGCAATATTTGACCAGCTTGTAGATGATTCTACAGACTATGAATTTACTGCATTTAAAAAATCTGTACAGGAAGCAAAGGCAGAAGCAGAGGAACATGGAGCAATTTTCATTTATCCTGATATAAGTTTATTCAGAGAAAAATGCCAGCCACTCCTTGACAGCATTTCAAGCCAGTCAGAAGTGACTAAGAATATATATGATAAAGTTGAATCTTTAAGGGAGGAGAATTGATATGACTAAAGCAAAAAAAATAATGGACAAAATAACAGCATATTCAAGTGTTGTAATATTTATAGCAATGGTTCTTATGGTAACATATCAGGTTATATCAAGATACTTCTTTAAGAGCCCGAGCAGTGTAACAGAGGTACTTACCAGATATTGTTTCGTATGGCTGATTATTATTTCAGCAACTTACATGTTTGGACAGAGAGAACATATTAATATTTCTGTTATAAAAGATAAGCTGCCAAAAACAGCAAAAAGGGTAGTAAGCATTATAATCGAATGTGTGACAATTATTTTTGCAGGACTTGTTATGGTATATGGCGGATTTGTAATTACAAGAATGAATCTTGTACAGTTAGATTCAATTCTTCACATTCCTACAGGTGTTATTTATTCAATTATTCCTATTTGTGGTGTGATTATTATATTCTACAGTATTTATAATATTGGACTTGAACTTAAGAAAAACAAGGAATAAACAGGAGGAGGACATACATATGAGTATAGCATTACAGGTAGCCTTGGTAATGGTTACAATATTAGTTATATTGCTGATAATCGGAGCACCTATCGGTGTAGCAATCGGACTTTCTTCAGCAGTTTCAATGATATGCATGATTCCGGCAGATGTATCTTTTGCAACATCAGCTCAGAGAATTTTTGCCGGTTCAAATTCATTTTCACTTATAGCCATTCCGTTCTTTATCCTTGCTGGTAATATAATGAACAATGGTGGTATTGCAACAAGACTTGTTAATTGTGCAAAAGTAATTTCAGGAAGGATGCCTGGTGCACTTGCACAGTCAAATGTAGTAGCAAATATGTTATTCGGTGCTATCAGTGGTTCTGGTGCAGCCGCTGCAGCAGCAATGGGAAGTACAATCGGACCATTAGAGGAAAAAGAAGGTTACGACAAAAATTACAGCACTGCTGTAAATGTGGCTTCAGCACCAGTCGGAATGCTTATTCCACCAAGTAACACAATGATTGTATATTCAAGCATTGCAGGCAGTGTATCAATTGCAGCCCTTTTTATGGCTGGATATATTCCGGGTCTTCTCTGGGGCGGTGCTGTTATGATTCTTGCAGGTATTATGGCAAAAAGACGTGGTTATCAGGCAGAAGAGAGAGTTACATTAAAAGTTGCTTTAAAGACATTCTGGCAGGCAATCCCAAGTCTTTTGCTTATTGTAATTGTAATTGGTGGAATACTTGGCGGTATATTCACAGCAACTGAAGGTTCAGCAATCGCAGTAGTATACGCAACAGTTTTATCACTTATTTACAAGTCATTTAAAATAAAGGATATCCCAAGAATTGTTCTTGAGTCAGCAAAGACTACAGGTATTATAACATTCATGATTGGTCTTTCATCTATTATGTCATGGGCAATGGCATTTACAGAAATTCCTGATATGATTGCTACAGCAATTCTCGGACTTACAACTAACAAATATTTAATTCTTCTTTTAATAAACGTTTTGTTACTTGTAGTTGGTACATTTATGGATGTAACACCGGCAATACTTATATTTACACCAATCTTACTTCCAATTTGTACAGCATTTGGCATGAGTCCGATACACTTTGGTATCCTTCTCTGCTTCAACTTATCAATTGGTACAATTACACCACCTGTTGGAACAATTCTTTTTACAGGATGCCGTGTTGGCGGTGTGACTATTGAAAGTGTTATTAAGTACATGTTACCGTACTTTGCAATTATATTTGTAGCTTTATTACTGGTTACATACTTCCCTGCAATATCTATGTTCTTACCTAAGATATTGGGATTAGTGTAATAAATACCTTTTTTCCAACATGAATACGGATTGTACATCAATATGGTGTGCAGTCCGTATTTTTATAATTTAGTGCTTGACATATAGAAAATGAGGACTATAATACTCATTGGAAAACAAAATATGTTCACCGAAATTCGTTGAAGAGAACAATGTCTGTTATTGATTTATTTTCAGAGAGCCTGTGGCTGGTGTAAACAGGTAATAATCATATCAGGATATCCTCTCTAAGAAGCAGGCTGAAAGCAGAGCTGTATATGCTGTGTCGGTAAACCTCGCCGGTCTCCACCGTTATATGGATAGCATATGCAGGTATGTAAAGTGCTGTAGTGATACTGCAGAATCAGGGTGGTAACGCGGATTATATTCGTCCCTTTTTTAGTCTTAATGGCTGGAAAAGGGACTTTTTTAGTGGACAAAAAAACAAGGGGAGTGCAAGTTCTCTGCTCGCAGAAGAAACTGGCATTTTCCTTCGGAAAACAAGGAGGACGTAATGAAAGCATTACAAAAAGTTAGTAAATTTTTATCAGATTACACTTCAATAGTAGTTATCGCAATTGCAGTTGTGACATTTTTTGTACCGGGTATGATGTCATGGGTAAATCACAAGTTGTTTGTCGATTTTGCATCAAACAAATTCACAAGCCAGTCAATAATTATAGGCATTATTATGTTTAGCATGGGGCTTACTCTTACAACACAGGACTTTAAAATACTGGCAAAGAGACCATTTGATATATGTGTTGGTGCAATAGCACAGTATCTTATAATGCCATTTTTAGCATTTGGTATAACAAAGGTTCTTGGACTTTCAGATGCAATAGGTCTTGGACTTATACTTGTAGGCTGCTGTCCTGGAGGTGTTTCATCAAATATCATGTCATATCTTTGTGGCGGTGATGTAGCATTTTCAGTTGGAATGACTACGGTATCAACATTACTTTCACCATTTATGACACCACTTCTTGTATCACTTCTTGCAAGTGGAACACATATTTCAATCAAGGCACTTCCGATGTTTGTTTCTATTGTTGAAACAGTAATACTTCCGGTTGCCGTTGGATTTTTATTTAATTATTTATTTGGAAAGAAAAAAATATTTGCAGAAATACAGAAAATCATGCCAGGTATAGCTGTTCTTGGACTTGCATGTGTTGTCGGCGGTGTTGTATCATCACAGGGGGCTAAATTCTTTGAGTCAGGAGCGGTAATATTTGTAGCTGTTCTTTTACATAACGGACTTGGATATCTGCTTGGTTATGGCGCCGGAAAGCTTGTAGGAATGAATACAGCAAAGAAGAGAACAATATCTATTGAAGTTGGTATGCAGAATGCAGGACTTGCAACTAATCTTGCAACTACTACAGCCCAGTTTGCTTCAACACCTGAATCAGCTATTATCTGTGCAGTATCATGTACATGGCATTCAATTTCAGGTACATTACTTGCCGGAGCATTTGCATTAAAGGATAAGATTAAAGGAAAGTCTACTGATACAGGAAATGAAGATGTGCAGCAGGCAGAATAAAATAATATGAAATACATTCAAATAAGATTATGATAAAGTTAATCAGGCTGATTGTTCCATGTATAAATGTATTTGGACACAGCCTGATTATTTTTATTATTTTATAAATAAATTATTGACATATATAATTATGTGTGATATTAATATATTAAAAGAATTCTTTTTATGGACAGCATATGTATTTTAATTATAAATATATTTCTATTTAGCTGTCTATCAGAGCTGAGTATTCATTCAGCATGAATCCCACAAAAATTAATTGGACTACAGCAGGCTTGTTTTCATTATCTGCAAATGATAATATACTAATAAATAATAATATTAGTATGTGTGTGGATATCAGCCTGTTAAACAAAAGGAGGATATCTATGGCAGAGAAAAAAGACAATGTATCAGCAAAATTTAAGGATAATGTATTCTGCATGTTGTATGCCGACAAAGCTAATTTGCTGGATTTGTACAATGCACTTAACAATTCATCTTATAAAAATGTGGATGATTTACAGGTAACTACATTAAATGGCGGCTCGTATATGAAGTATAAAAATGATGCTTCATTTCTGCTAAGCATGAATTTATATATGTTTGAGCAGCAGTCGTCAAAGAATCCGAATATGCCTTTAAGATTTCTTCATTATGTATCAGATGTAATGAGACAGATATTTAGTAACAGTACACTTCATAGAAGAAGTATGCTGAAAATTCCGGTTCCGCATTTCATTACATTTTATAATGGAAAAGAAAAGTGGATTGAAAAAGAAGAGATAATCAAGTTGTCAGATATGTTTGAAGAATATACAGACAATCCCGAAATGGAGTTAAAGGTACGGGTAATAAATATTAATGGTGATGCAGATATCCTGAATAAGTGCAAGACGCTCCGGGATTATATGACATTTGTTGAAAAAACCAGATATAAGACAGGTGTTGAAGATAAAGATGTTAAAACAGCAGTTACAGAGGCAATAGACGAATGTGTAGAGGAGAATATACTTGTCGATTTCTTTGAGAAACACAGAGAGGAGGTCGTTGAAGTGAGTATATATGATTATGATGAAGAGGAAGTCAGAATGGTTGTAGCCAGAGATATGGCGGAAGAGATGGCTGAGGAGATGGCTGTAGAGCTTGCAGAGAAAAATGAATTGATAAGCAAAATTAAGCTTGTTATTAAAAAAGTAAAAAAGGAAAAGTCTGTTGCATTGATAGCAGATGAACTTGAAGAGGAGGAAAGTGACATCAAGCCGGTTTATGATGCTGTGGGAATATCCCAAAGTTTGTGTAAACCTCCAAACTGATGTAAGATAAAATTACTCAGTTTGGAGGTTATTTTTATGG
>NZ_JBBMES010000029.1:0-12220 GCF_040096395.1 Lachnospira hominis (ex Hitch et al. 2025)
AAGGAACGATATAAAAATCTATCAGCAACAGTAGGTAGAAAACCATGTTCTTTTTTAATTTATCCATCATATCATCATCCTTTCAAATTCCGATTGAGATTTCACCTGTTTTAGGGAATTTAATAACTGTTATATTTTGTTATTAAATTCTCTGCAAGCCCTTGAAAACACTGGATTTATCGCAGGTGAGCTTTCCCTTATTGTTTCCCTTGTGTTATATCGTCCCGTCAGTGTTTACGAACTCTGATAAGGGCAAATACAAGGGCAAGAAAAATCTATAAAACAGTATAACACAAAATAAAAGTGACATGGTGAACTGATTGAAATGCTTCTGATTTTTGTAACAAATGACTGATTGAATGATAAGGAGATTCTATACGATGAGAACAATATTTGCAGAATACAATCCACACAGAAACAGCATTGATATTTATACTTCTGCTGGTTATATGCTCCGCATTGACTGTTGGGAAGCCGAAAAGGATTTAAAAACCACACCCGGATCAGACTGTGCATTGAACGCATTTGCCATTGATAAACCGCTTGAATATGCAAAATTATATCTTGATGGAACAATGCAGATATGGGTAGATGCAGAAGATTCATTAGAACTATGGTGATTTTTTCAACAGCACTAAGGTTACTTTTTCCCAATCTCATTTATTGAGAATCGTCTTTTTACCGTGCATATATATTCAATATCTTTTTATCTATTATAATGAAATCAAGGGCTGGTCTAATGCCAGCCCTACAAAAATGAAAATTCACATAGAAAATAAATTTACAATTTTTCCGATATAAACCTGTTATCAACAAATACAAACATAATTTATATTATCGTATCTATTGATATGATATGTATTTCAAAGAGTTACCAGAAGTTTTTGAAAACTTTTCCCTTGTGATATTATCTAAAGCTCATTCCTTTAGATAACTATAAAACAACGAAGCCCGTTAGCCCTTGTGGTTAGCGGGTTTTCGCTGTTCTGTACTTGTTGCAAAATCCGCTTCGGTCAAATCTCGGTCAAATAATTTTCTAAAGAAATGTTGCACCTTTTCTATTCTCTTTCTTATTCTTGTTCTGATTATATGATTTCCTTATACAAATTCTGTAATTTATCCATTTCCGATTTTGCTTTATCATCTGTGACGTGCGTATACAAATCCAGTGTGATTGCTATGGAATAATGTCCGAGGAATCCTTGTACTACCTTTGCGTCAATCCCGGCTTCAAAACAACGCGTTGCAAAAGTATGACGAAGTGCATGTGGATAAAAATGCGGAATCGGTATAAACACTGTCTTGTTTTTCTCTGCCTGCTTTTTTCGTTCCTTATTGATAGATTTTTCTATCCAGTCTAACGTCACTTGAAAGGTGTGTTCTGTAATCGGTTTTCCGTTCTTTCCAACAAACACAAGATTTTCAAATCCCTCTAATGGTTGCCATTCACTAGCTGACAACTGCATTTCTTTCAACTGAATCCACTGACGTTTTAAAGCCTTATACACACTGTCCTGCATGGGAATCGTCCGTATACTGTTCTTTGTCTTTGGTGTCTGGTACTTGAATACATACTTCTTTGTTTCCTTATCTTTGATATACACCAACGTTTTATTTACAGAAATTTCCCGTTTCCGAAAATCTACATCATCCCATGTAAGCCCAAGCAGTTCTCCGCCACGCATTCCCGTTCCGAGTGCTACCTGTATGAGATTCTCGTGTATTCTCTCCTTTGCGTGTTCCAATACTTCCCGTTGTTCTTTCACAGTCAGTACCCGTATCTGTTTTGTCTTTGTTTTGGGAACTTCCACTCCTGCACATGGGTTGAATGTAAGAATCCTGTTATGCACTGCATATTTGAACATAGCATTGAGAATATTATACACATCCCGTATAGTCTTTGTGCTGTAATCATCATCTGCCATATTCTGAAGCAGACGTTCCAAAATAATCGGATTAAAATCTGCCACACGTTGTTTTCCTATCTGCTTCTTTATGTAACGTCTGTAAAAATCATCATAACGTACTTGTGTACTCTCCTTGATAGTCCGCTTCTTATGGGTATTCAGCCAGATATCAAACCATGTATCCAGAGTGATATTATCGCCCTTTCCTTTCAACCCATGCTTGACTTCATAGCGTAAATCTTCCATTTCTTGAACTAACTTTTTTAAGTCCGCATTATCTTTTGTATACGTTTCTCCTTTGTAATAAAACCGCCCTCTGTAAATTCCGCTTTTTCTCTGCATAATTCCCGGCGGTAATGGATTTCCTTTTAAGTCCTTGCCCAATCTGCACGCTCCTTTCCGTGCAAGGACTATCAGAACTGGTCTGACAGTATTATATGCTTATTTGTGTTTATACTGCAATTACTTCATATTTATTTTTCAGATTATGCCCTTCGTTTTTCTTCAAAAACTGGTCTAAAACCTCAGAGCGTATAAGAATCTTATTTCCAATCCTTATGACCGGAATCTTCTGCCATGTAATCAGCTTTCGCAGATTATTTCTTCCAATTCCCGTATACTCTGACGCTTCATTCACTGTAAGGGCTTTCTTTGTCTGTATCGTTTTCTGTGTATGTTCTGTCAAAGATTCTCCTTTCTTCTTCCCTCAAAAGGAAAGATTTTTTATAGTCCTCATATATGCGTTGTTGTTCTTCGTTCATCTGCCCCCGTTCTATTAGCTGGCGGATATAATCTCTGTTATCCAGTTTTCCGATTTTATCCATTAGCTTTAAAGAGGGCGAAACTGCTACGTTCAGCCACTGCCATGTTCGTTCCAGTGTCTTTTTCTCTGGATTCATGGTCAACTTTATCTTCCCTACATCCTGCATGAGTTCTTCCCACGGGGGATAAGTAGGATAAAGCCGTTTTCTTGTAACCGTGCTGTTTTCCGGCTTCTGTAAAAACCGCACTTTCTCGTTTAATACAGACAACGCAATCCGTGCCACATCCCTGTCTTTCAGAAGTTCTTCTACTAATCTGACCGCTTTTTTGTGCCGGAATCGAAGTTCATATCTGTTCCAGTCCGGGTTGAGTTCTTTTCCGAACTTTTCTGCCTGTTCATATCCCTTTTCATAGAATGTAATCCGAAAATCACTGTGTTTACTGCCGAGATATAGTGTTTTTCCCTGCGCTTCTATTTCATCCTCTTTCAGTCTATCAGAACGATTCTCTGCTGTATCACGCAACTGACTAGATATCAGCCCCTCGTTTTTCAGACGAATCAATTCCGGGATAGACAGATAAGGCTTTGTATCGTCGATTGCCAAGTCTATCCTCGGAAAATTCACCGGGTATCTGCAAACTCTTTCCAGAAAATCAAACCATGTTTCCTTATTCATCATAAGGAAATTTTCATAATTCCTGCACCCCGAACCACTCATAAGAATCTGAAATCCCTCATACTGTGCATTTCCTGTCGGTTTCAGAATCTTGATATTGTCAAATCTTGCTATCAGTTCGTGTCCAGCAATTCCTTTTTCCTTACCATGCAGTTCCATAAAACTCAGTGGAATCCGCAAGATATCTTCTATGATTATGAACACGTCTACACCTTTGACAGTAATCTGACACCAGTCAATCAGTGCTGTCAAATCTTCTTTCTGACGAGTTACCCCCCTGTTAGTATAGGGGGGTTCTGAAATTTTCATTACCTCTGTTATCATCATCCCTGCCTTTCGTAGTATGCCGTGGCTTTCGCCACGTTCCCGGAACTTCTCTACTCCCTTTGCTCCTTTCACGCTGTACGGAGCAGTCCGCAGAGAATTTCCGGGAACAGTCTCTACACGTTTCCTTTTCCGGTAACAACACGGATACCCTTGCAGGAGATTCTGTCCACCAATACCGGGAAGTTTCCTCTCTGCACATAAGGGGCATATACCGCTTCTTCTAGTTCTACCACTGTGTAAGGCTCTACCTTTGGAAGTTCTGTTGCTTCCAGACGGATATCTACGCTGTTTCCAAGTTTCATGCTTCCGAGGTGAAGTTTCAATGCTTCCACTTCCTCGGTTTTCTTCCGGGTTTCCTTATCATACTTGTAGCAGTAGTCTGCTCCCATGTAACGGAGTTCCCCGAACGCTTCTCTGACCTGTTCTTTTGTCAATGTAATCTGCATGCTACATTTCTCCTTTTTTGAAATCATGGTGAATGAGTGTCTGGTAAGTGTGACAAGTCCTTTTCATATCCACGTCTATATTTATTTCATTACTTTTCTCCTTACCTCTTAACCTCATCATAGACCTGTTTTTTCTTCTTGTCAACAATTATTTTACTTTTTCCCTTACTTTTTATTTTTGTATTTCAAACGCTTAACTATATCTTTTTATAACTTATTATAATTTTACCCTTACATTTATCCTTATCTTGTGTTATGATGAAAACAGAAACGAGGTGTGCATATGTTTGTGAATAAAGAAGCAGTAGGAAAACGAATTTTACAGATACGCAAGAAATACGGTTACAGTATGCAGAAGTTTGGGGAAATCATAGATAATGCCCCGAAAGGCTCTGTAAACAGTTGGGAAAAGGGTGTGAATCTTCCCAATGAGAAACGCTTGAAGCAGATTGCCACGTTGGGCAATATGACGCTGAATGAACTTCTGTATGGTTCATTTAAAGAATATGTAGATATGCTTATCACAGAAAAACTGGGGATTGAACTGCCGGAAGAATTTACCAGAACTTTCTATTCTCTTTTAGAGCAGAACGGATTTACCTACGGGGATGATATCGAGATTGTCCGGCTTGTAAACGGCTTTCTGACTTATCATAACCTTACAACAAAAGAAACCGCCATTTTCTATCAGCCAACTGCATACTCCGGCGATTATTTTGACGGTATCATACAAAAAGCGGATTCTTCCGTTCTGGTCTGCCGGGCATATGCAGATAAGGCAAACAACACCTTACATATCATTCCGGCTTTTGAGAATGGACAGACTGAGGAAGTAGCAGACTTCTTTCATGCACTGAAAAGCATAACCGCTCCACACAACAACAATTATTTCACTTCCGGCTTTCTGACACTCGGACTGGCATTGAGAGATTCCAAAGTAATTATCTATGGAATTGATGAAAAACAGGGAACAGCACAGGTAATCCCTTACGAATATGATTGCGAATCAGACGCTTATATCCAGAATGAACATCTGTCATATACCAGACAGGATAGCTTTTTCCGAGAAGCCACGAAAGAAGCGGTCTATTGGAAAATGCAATCCGACAGAAGTAACCCATAAGATAAACAAGAGGACTTGCAAGGTTTGTGACCTTTCAAGTCCTCTTATGTATCATGATGGTATTGGCTGTGTCCGTTCCGTAAAGGACTGCCCTACGGCGTCTCGGCTTCGCCTTGTTCCTTTACCTCACTAATAATAATGTTCTGATAGCAGAACTCTTACTTATACTTTTATCTTACTATTCTTTCAATTTTTACCGTTTCACCATCAATATTATACTTAAAAAAATAAAATTTAATAACATTTCCTTCTGATACTTGTTCTAGATCACCTTTACACTTAGTACAATCTAAACTAACTTTTGTCGTATCAAAAAATAGACTACTTTCTTCCTTCTCATTTAGTTCTATTAAAAGTGTATCAAAAGTTTTCTCTACAACAACCCCACTCAAATGAAACCAATGAGAATTATCATCTCCACTAGAACGCAACTCCATATTTTGACGATTCTCCTTAAAAACATTTCCTTTTACGCCAAGCACAATTAATACTATTGCAAGCAAAAGTATGATTAACAAAATCAATCGTTTCTTATCCATTAAATGTAGTCCCCGATATGTCTGTCCAACTATCAAAATCAAAATTCAAATAACGTACTGTATCCCCCCATCCATCAAATACCATCAATGTATGTACTGTATTTCCAGAATTATATGCTCGCAAAGTTGCATATCCCTCTGCTGCCATTGAATGCCCCGCACGTTCTCCAGTATCACTGCTAATTATACCACAATGGACAACTGCTATATCTCCTCTATCAATGCAATTAGTGAAAAAATTATAATTGGGACTATAGTCAGTATTTTGTGTTACAGAAACATTCTTTCCAGCACAAAAGTCCACAAATCCAGGTCCAATATTGCCAATAGTTGTTGAACCATATGTTATTCCTCCACTCTCCGATGAAACTGTCGTTCCTGTTGAATCCCAAATATCCATATAATCACCTGCAATATCTGTATAATCAACAGCATTATAATATGCACCACATGCTAATAATGCACTAACTGCACATGCATAATGTCCTGTTACACTTTCTATATACGGCTCATTAAAGGAAATAAATTCTTGAAGATGATTTGTTGAAACAAGCGTGTAGTTTTCATAAACTTCATCAATATCTAGCAAAACCTCATCCCAAGTAGCTGGGTCTTTTCCCCTACTCTCATTCAAGGACAGTACTGTTTTTTCTAATGTTTCACCATAATTCGTTCTAATCTTTCCCAAATTATCAACAATACCATATTCAAACGGAGCTATTTTATATATTTCAGAGGTATTTGCTTTTTCACTAAATACATTTGCTTCACTTTGATAAATCACCTCATATGGATTTGCTGAATTATTACCAAATGAGTATTCTGATATCAAAGATTCACACGTAGTATCAAAAACTACATATCCATATGGTTTGTTTTCTAAATTGTAATTTACAATATATCCAATAGCTTGACCTGTTGTATCATAAAATTTTCTCGGATTATTAGCAACAATATTGCTATTTTCTCCTATTCCCTTTGCAAAACGTTCTGCCATCTGTATCGCCAAATCATCCGTAACATTTACAACAGAAGTATTCTCCGATGCATGGACAGGAACTATTGACATAATAGTCAATATAAAGATTGTCAAAAGTGAAGCAAATCGTTTAAAAATTTTTCTCATAAATATCCTTCCTCCTTAGATTATATATTTACTTTAATATTATATCTTATTCCCTATTTTGTCTATATTTTTTTATGTTTATTTCAAATATTTCATTCTATTTTATTTTTATCAAACTATTTTCAAACAAATCCAAACAAAGAATCTCGGGGCAAATTTCGGTCAAATCAGGATAAATAAATATAACACTTTATATGTAAGTCAATTTTAAAAAAGCCTGTAATTCCGGGCTTTACAACACTTTGTAACACAATATAAACCAGTTCGATAATCCCTCCTTATTTTATACTTTTCCCATGATGGAGCAGCTTATTTGACCGTATCTCTAGCACCAAAGATGTTGTATTCTATACTGATACATCAATAGAATTGCGAACTAACCTATTACCATTTTTGACAAGCGTAGATTCCACTGATTCTCTTGTAACGTTATCAAGAATGCTTGTATCAAACTTTTGTCCCGGCTTCCAATTTGGATTAGCCGATTTCACTGCTGCATACATAGCAGCTCTATACTGTCCTTCGTATTGCTCTAAAGTCCATGTACCACTTAAACGTTTGTCTTTACTTACGCTTAACTGATAATCCTTAAAAATATCTGAACGCTTAGTTGTATCACCATTTGAAATACCGTTTTCCTTAATAAATTCCCTCTTCACATTATCAAACATCTTTTGACGATATTCCTCGGATACACTCGTGAGCTGCTGCCATGATGTACCTTTTCCGGTAACATCCATTCCCGCCACTCCATTTGCATTCAGTAAATCGCCATCCGAATCAAATTGCTTCATCAGATTCTTAATAATGGTATCTCTTCCACCGAATGTTTCATATATCATTCTTTCTTCTGGTGACATCATGGCTTCATTTTGCATAATACCAGATAACCAGCCTTTTTCTTTCAAAGCCTTATATTGTTTACTATTTGTGTTGATGCCATTATAGGTATTGCCTAATCCGCTGATATTCATTGACATATAAAACCTCCGTGTAAATACATTCTAAATCCGTTTAGAATTAACTCAATGTTATATGGTATATATCGTCATAAATCTCCAAGAAATAAAGGAACCCACTTTATTAAGTATTTTTGTTTTTAGCATATTTCTAAAGCACAGAATACCATTGTCTGTTCATACGATCAGCTTCATACTGGTATGTAATCAGCTGGTTCATGTCCTTTAAACCGCTCTTTCCATATAAAATGCTTAAAGTCATATCTGGCACATTGTTCCATCCTCTGGTCGATATCGTTGAAACCAGGTCATGTATCCAATTCTTCATTTGCTGCTTAAACTCTTTCGGAACTTTTCCGGAACTTTCAACTGCGCTATCCACTAAGTCTAATATATTCTCTCCCGACTCCGTATAATATGTCCCATTTTTTTCCTCAAGTTTGTCTAATTCATATCCTGTATAACTATAAACCTGATGATATGCTTCGTATTTCATCTTTGATTCCTCTGTTACTTGAGAACTCTCACAGCCATCCTGTGTTGAGCAATAATAGATATGTTTATAGAGATTTTTCCCATTATTACCTACATTTAAAGCATTCTGCATCTCATAATTATATGCAATCCTACGCTCTGTATCAGTCAGATTCGCCTCGTAATACTCTGAACTCTTATCAAAATACTTAGAATGAATTTCCAGGATTAGATGCTGTTCCGCTAAAAGAAAACACTCCCCGTCCAGTTTTAATTCTCTCATTCATCGAAAGTGAAAAATACATTGTACCCTCACAAGTTCCACGATTAACATGAATATAATATGTCTGTGATGAAGAAGTGAGATTGTCACAAGCCACCGCCATAAATGGAATAACCGTGTCCATATCCAAAACATCGTCAGGACTGTGCTTTTCATCTAAAATTCTATTCCTATTTATAAACCATTATTTTAATCGCACGCTCTTTACGCTTTCATATCAAAATTGCCTTGTGACATTATATTTTCATTCATACCACCAGTTCTTTGTTCACTGTTTAATGCTTTTCTTGCATCACAAAAAGCCTCATAATATGTCGATTTTAACGCCGAATGTACCTGTGACTCTGCTTTTGTTTCCTTTTCTTGCCAGCCTACTCCCTCTGTATATGTCAGAACTTCTTCACCACATTCGTTATATACATGAGCTGCTGATCCTGTTCCCTCTCCCTGAAACTCTGCCTCATATGGTATCCCAAATAAAATACACAGCCATCTTTTGTCTGCCTCTTGTATTTCTTTCATATCACCCATATTTCCAGAACTCATTGATTGGTTGAACTTACCTATCAGTGCTGCCCGATTTGGTGCCACTTTAGCGACCTCTGCTTTCCGCAAGTTCATAAACTCATTTCCCATATATATGTTGTTTTTCGCATTTTTCTTAGCCAATTCAACAATTTTTTCTTTTAATGAATCTGTTAATTGCCACTTGTTCTTTTCAGAAGTTTTAGCACTACTGCTAAAACTTCCAGATACGCTTACCGTATTGATAGCATTTGATATATTCATCTCTATTACCTCACTTGAAAATTTGTTTTCAATATAGACATTTGGCACATATCATCAATACCCCTTGCAGAAAATGGCACAAAAAAGTCAGACAACAGACACTATCTGTTATTTGGTCTTTTTACGTTTGAACTCAACAACAAACAGATTATCCTACTCATATCTTGCTTAATGCTCTTCTAAAATCTGCTGATTATAAGCCCTCAGCGCCAATGCCTTTTTATTAAGTTCGATATTTTGCTCTTTATGCTTAAAATTCTCTTCTTTGCGAAACTCCAGTATGTCCTTACGAGCCTGTATTTGTTCCTCAATATATTCCTCTAAAAGCTGCTTTTTTCTATCTTTCTCATTTTTCTTTTTTACATTATTTTCATGTTTTGAAGAAATTCCCTTAGTATAACTATCGTTCTCTTTCATTCCTTTAGTATATCCGTAACACCCTTCCCATGTATCATCTATATGCATATATGATATTTGTGGAATATAGTTTCCAAAATTAACTGCCTTATTCTTCGCTAAAGCGTCTAATATTTTCTTCTCATATTCCGGATCAGTCTGCATTCTTTTATAAGCGGCATCCGTAATATCTATAATATCATTTCTATTCCGCTGCGATGGATGTGTATATAATGAATTCATCTTTTCATTAAAATACGCCTTGTATTCCTCTAAAGTCATATCTTCTGGGGAAACCGGATTTTTCTCTGTGACCTTGCCAGCAAATCCGTCATTTTTTCCCGTGCTGTTTACATTCTTGGTGTTTCTCACTGTTGCTACATTATTATGATAATAATTCTGTCCTATTCCACTAATGCTCATTTTTGAATCCTCCATTGTTATGATATGGTTCCCTTTGCGTTTTCTCCATACTCCTTTTTCAGTCGTGCCAGTTCATCATTATAGATAGATGTAAATACACGTGCCCTTGCAAATTCTTCCTCTGTGCTTATGGCTTTCCAGTTCCTTGATTCAGGATTGTAAGACAGCGTTTTATTTCCATTGTTGTCCCAAAACATACAAGCCGCATTCATCTTTCCTCCTGTCTTTCTCATGCTTGATTCATAGATGGTTTTTCTGTCCGGGGAAACTGTCTCACCATGCTGCATACATAATTTTCGGTATGCCGCATCATCCCGCTTCCCGGTGGCAAATTCCTTCTGTGCAAGTTCCTTTATAGCTTTCTCGAATTCTTCCTCCGACATTGCAGGCTTATCACGTTTCGTCATAATATTATCCCAATTCGGTTTTGTGAATTGAATATCAACCGGCTTGAAACGCAGTGCGAAATTTCCATAATCACATTGTTACACCATTTACAATAAATTTGCGTATATTCTCTCCATCGACTAAGCTGAGAAACACTGTTCACAATAATTTCCATTACTCTATTTTTCACTATGCTTTGACATCAAAACTGCTTTGCAAATTTTCTTCATTTACGGATTCCCCTCCTACTATCGGAAGTCCTCTTTTTGCATTTCCCCATGCTTCATTATAAATCATGCACATTTCTGTTTGCCTCGCTGCCTCTGCATTCGTGGTATACATTGTCCATCCATTGTTGGAATAAGTTGCTACCATCTCCCCATTCTTATCATAAAATTCTATGTACTCACTATTGCCCGATGGCAGTTTCTGATACTTTACTTTCCCCTCAAGCAGAGTTGCGACAAAATCTATCGGCTTTAACACATTATGTCTATTTCTTGAAACAGCTTTTAATCCAGAAGTAATGATTCCCTTTCTATCCGGGGATACTTCTAATGTATAATTTTTCATCAATTTGTTAAAGCCATCTGATTTATTTTGAAATGTACCCTTTTCAAAATCTTTATAAGCCTGCGCTACAATCTGTTTTCTGTATTCTTCATCACTAATACCGCTTTTCTTTTTGGAAAACACATACTTATCGTTAAAATCGGGCAGATGGACACCGCCTATACTTCCTGTTCCTGAAAAAATCCTTTGTTGTAATGAACCATTGGACGAATTAACCTGCATTATTCCACCCTCTCCTGTAAATTTCCTAATTTATTCAGCATCTCATACATCCGGCTACTACCTAACATATAATTTTGCAAAACAAGAAACTTACCTGTCTGTTTGCTTTCTTGATATAACTTGATGTAGGCATCCTTCGCCTGATAAAAGCTGTCCTCCAATTCTTCAATCTCTTTTGTTGGCACTTCAGGAATATTCCCCTGAAAGACCTGTCCCCGGGCTGCTATTCTGGCACAGGATTTCTGCCATGCCACTTCCTGCTCATATTGCATATCCAGCCACTCAATTTCTTCTTTCGTCCATGGTGTACCACCTGCTGACTTATAATACTGCTCATTTCCATTTTTATAACGTTCCTCAATTTCAGAATAAAGCCTTGCATAACTCAATCCGCAGGCATTTACAACATCAGTATAGTCATACTGCCCTTTTTCTTCCCTAATTTCTTTTAATATTCCGGCTCTCATATCGCTGAACGATGTAACCGAATGCACAACTGTATGCTTAATTTTATCCATTAAATTTTCCCTGTTTTTCGATAATTGAGAAACCTCTAAAATATCCTTATGAAACACTTTCTGGTCTTCATTTTGGCTTTCCTGTTTTCCCAAATATTCCCTATCAAACTTGAAAAAATCCGGCAGATGAATAGGATGACTTAAAAATGTAATTGACATATCTCTTTCTCCTTACTTAAAAGCACTATCCGTAACCGCTTCCGTCATAGCATTTGCTTCATAAGCATTAGACGCTTTTGACAACAGCCTTTCATTGTTCCACGACCGTAATAATCGGCTTCTTTCCTGT
>NZ_JBBMES010000030.1:0-10471 GCF_040096395.1 Lachnospira hominis (ex Hitch et al. 2025)
AGAAGAGACTATGATTTAACAGTTATTAAGACCTTGGAGATGGTCTCTAAAAACTACTACTATATAATACGAGGTTGTTATGGATGACAAAATGAATGATGTGATTGATGAAGTGCAGAAAAGACTTGGAGAAGAATATGAGGTGAAAAGAGTTGAAGTTATGAAGAATAATGACACAAAACTGAAAGGAATTCAGGTCAGGAAAAAAGATATGAATGTTGCAAAGATATGTTACTGGACTGGTGAATCAGTTGATGAGATTGTAATGTGATTAATAGAAGCCTGTTTCCTAAGTTTGATTGTGAAATCAATTTGGAGAAGCTAAAGGAAAGGATTGTCTATACTCTGGTGAATGCTAATTCTAATAAGAGCAGACTAAAGACTATAACTTACAGGATGTTGGAAGGTACGGATTTAGCCATTACATATAAGCTAATCATATGATGCTTGAAATCACGTAAGAATAATTGAAAATATTTCGGGCACTTTTCAGGCACTTATTTCGTCAATAAGCATTACATAAAAATCATTACACAGGCTATCGGCTCCTACTGGACTAGTGCCATAAAGGAGTCAGAAGAAAACCAGTGTTCAAGCGGTCTCACGGCTTTGAACCCCGGTGGGCTCATTGCAAAGGGAATGGTTGGTTGACCATTCCCTTTTTTCTTTTCGTGCCTACTGACTAGGAGGGGAACGGGCGTCTTGTGAAGAAATTCATTCTTTATTATTTCCATGCATTAATTATTGTGATTTTGAAAATCCGCATAAATATTGGAAATATTTGTTGACAGGTTGGGCAATTTGGTGCATATATGTAAAAGGGGTTCTGAACAAAGAATTGAGAACACAGACGGTGGGATTTTGGTTCACTCACCATGGCGGTTGAACATTGAAATGGTGTTGTTACTGCCGGAGCTGCAACTGAAAAATAAAACAGTGCAGGATTAATTGTATATAAATTTAAGATGGAGGCAACAAGATGAAACTTGATAATTTTATAGGAATGATGACAGGACATTTTGATAACAAAGAGCAGTTTGATATGATGCAGAAGACAGGAAAAATATATCCTTACGCAGAACACATCAATACCATATGTAATGATAAAATAAAAAATATTCCTGTGGATTTTAATGGAAAATTTGTTGTTGAAGAAAGTTATTATGAAATCAATGGAAAGCGACATGCATCACCACATCTTTTTCTTATTACAGAAACTGAGGATGGAATTAGTCTTTCATCATATGAAATTCCGGCAGGAGAAGATAAGAATACATTTTCATATAATTCCATGAAGAATGTTGATTATACTGAATTGAAAAAATCTGAAAAGTTTATACCGGCACTTTATCATGAAAAGAATGGTGTCTGGGAAGGAGGCAGCACAAGCCGTTTTTCTCCGGTAATGACATTTAAGCTTTGGGAAAGGTTTTCGGATAGCTGTCTGGAAGTATCTGAAAGCATGGAAGTTAACGGAAAAAGAACTTTTGGATATGATGAACCAATTATTTATAAGCGTGCATAAACAAGTGGAATTAAATATTTATAGATTACATCTTATAAATAAATTTAAGGAGTTTTAATCTTTTATTATTTTATGTTTTATGTTAAAATAAATAAAAATGTGATGTTGGAATATGCATTGGCTGATAATTCCTGAGAAGATTTAAAGATAAAAATAGATAGTCTGAAGAAAAAGACTATCTATTTTCTGACTTATAAAAATATATTAATAATTAATAAATGAAATGGTGAATGAATTCAAAGAATGGAGATTAGTATGAAAAAGAAAATAGCAAGAAACATAGGCAGAGTGTTGTTAGTAATTCTTGTTACAGTGATAATGCTTGTCGGAACTTTATTTTTTATGATTAAACGGATATGCAGTAATTCGGCACCATCAGCAAGAAATCTTTTTATATCAACAGTTCTTGAATCTGGTCAGATGAAGTTTCTTGCATCATGGTTCTGTACAGATGATCAGATTAATGAGGTAATTAATGCTAATAAGATGGAATCTCTTGATTCGGATATTGATACATCACTTATTAATATATCTGCTTCGGATGAGTCGATAAAGGATAA
This sequence comes from Lachnospira hominis (ex Hitch et al. 2025), assembly GCF_040096395.1. Lineage (NCBI taxonomy): Bacteria > Bacillati > Bacillota > Clostridia > Lachnospirales > Lachnospiraceae > Lachnospira > Lachnospira hominis (ex Hitch et al. 2025). Next base: position 2,086 of record NZ_JBBMES010000030.1, read on the forward strand.
TAATGAGGAAGCGGAGCAGTTTGATGAGAATGGCATAAGAATGGTAGAGATATCAGGAAGATCTTTTTTTGGTAAAATGCTTATTATAAAGGATCCTTCACAGGTCAAAGTAGGAACTACATATCCATGGGGAGATTATGGCAAGGAACTTGACCAGATTGTAAGCGGTGCAGGTGCAGTTGCTGGTGTCAACGGAGGTCTTTATGTTTCAGCAGGAAACAGAGGGGGTTCACCACTTGGAATAGTTGTACAGGATGGAAATATTACATATAATAGTCCTTCGTCGCTGACAGGACTTTACCTTATCGGGCTTAATAAGGACAATCTTCTTGTAATCAAAGATATAGATGGTATGTCGGCAGCAGATTTTGAAAAATATGTAGCGGAAGCCGGAATCAGGGATGCGGTTGCTTTCCAGGAAGAAAGTTCTGATGCAAATAATCATTTTGTTTCACTTATAATTAATAATGAGGCTAGAGCTTTAAAGGGTCAGGGAAGTGGAGCTAATCCAAGAACAGTTATAGGACAAAGAGCAGACGGTGCAATTCTTCTTTTGGTTACAGATGGAAGAGGTGCTTCAGGACATCTTGGAGCAACGGCATCAGACCTTATTTCAGTCATGCAGGAATACGGTGCTGTTAATGCAGCAAATCTCGACGGCGGCAGTTCTTCAACTATGGTTTACAATGGCAGCTATGAGATGACGAGTGTGACATTTTATTATCAGAATTCGTCATGGAAATTGCCAACAGCGTTTGTTGTAATGCCTAAATAGACGAGGGAGGAGAATTGTAATAATGAAAGACGATACTAAAAACAAAACAGGAAAATTTAATATAAAATTAAATTATTGGACAGGGCTTATCATATATGCTGTTGTTTTGTTAATTATAGGAATCTGCGTATATATATATACAGGATCATGCGTTAAGAAATATGAAAATTCACAGTCAGATAAAGTTATGGATGGATTTCTTAAAGACTTTGAAAAAATGGTTGATGATAAGACTCTTGCGGACAATATAGAGCTTCCTGCAAGCAGTGAATTTGAAGGGAAAGATACATTTGTCAATATGTATATGTCAGAATTTGATGGTGTATCCGGATATACATATAAGAAGTCAGAGGGAAGTTATAATACAGAAGAGCCGCAGTATGATATATATGCTGATGACAAACTGGCTGCAAGGATGACACTTGAAGCGAAAAATCAGCATGTTGTTCTTGGGATTCTTACAGTATTTGATTGGAAAATCAAGTCAATCGAGCCGGCATTTTCTGCTAAAACTACTGACTATACTGTTTTGATTCCACAGGATTACACAGTTACTGTTAATGGAATTAAGGTATCAGATAATTATAAAACAGGCAAAATGGTTGAAAATCCTGATTTTGTTAATGTATCGAAGTATGTTGATATGCCAAAATCTGTAGAATATAAGCTGACAGGATTTGTAAACAAACCTGAAATTAAGATTTATAGTGCGGCAGGAAGTGAAGTCGCTGTCAATGTAGATTCTAAGGGCAATATTACAGCTGGTGCAGGAGGGAATTCATCTGATATGCCATCAGACAGAAAAGAAGAGGCTCTTAACATGGCAAAAATATGGGATAATTTCCTTACTAATGATTTAAGCGGTGCAGGTCACGGTCTTGCAACTGTACAGCAATATCTTATTGAGGATTCATATTATTGGAATCTTGCAAAAGACTATTCGGTAAGTCCTGATATTACATTTATAAGTGACCATGTACTTTCAGGTAACCCATATACTGGTGTGGTAGTTGATAATTATATTGAATATAACGATAACTGTTATTCATGTCATATTGCATTTACCAAGAATATGACACTTACATCCGGCGGTGCTAGAAAAGATGTTATTGATTCAACATTTTATTTTGTAAAATACCAGGAAAATTGGGCTATTGCCGACATGATTGCAACAACAAAATAAGTTGTAATACAGGTACTATGTACTAAATGAAAAACAGAAAATACAACAATAGCACTATTTACATGAAATTATAAAATAAAGTATAATCGGTTGGATTAAAAATGGGACTATAAACATTGTTTTAATAACGTGGAGATATTATGAAAATAATTTATGGAATCATTATAATATTGCTTATAATATTACTTGGAGCATGTGCGTTAAAGGCAAAGAGTAAAAAAGGGAATCTTGCCAGAATAGTGTTTTTGTATGAAACAGGTGCGGTACTATTTGGTATTACATTTATGATATTTACATTTTCCAATAATATCAAGGTAGTAACTTTTTGCCGTGGTCTTATGTTTGCAGGATATGACTGGCTTCTTATATTATTGATGTATTATACACAATATTATACAGGCTTATTTGATGAAGTCAGAATTATTAAAGAAGCTATGGTTATATATGGTATGTTTGATACTGTACTATTATTTTCCAATATATGGACAGGTCAGATGTTTTCAGTAGAATTTATTACAGATGCCGAGTTACATTTAAGATTTACAGACAGTATTTTTGTAAAAATACATTTTATATATAATTTTGCAATTGTGCTTCTTCTTCTCGTTTCATACATGTTTATGATAATGAAATCTTCCAAGTTTTACAGAATAAGATATGAAGTTATTTTTGCATCACTTTTTATAGCAGCTGTATTAGATATTATTTTCTTTAAATCTAATTCTGTTTATGACATTTCAGTTGTAGCATTTGGGTTGATGTCAGTGTTTATATATTATTTTACATTGAGTTATGTTCCTGAGGAACTGATTGAAAATACGCTTTCACTTGTTATAAAAGATATGAATAGCGGAATTATATGTTTTGATAACAGGGGAAAATGTATACATTGTAATGATTATATAAAAAAAGTATTTAGTTTGTGTGATGAGTATAGTGAGTTGGAAACGGGATATCACAGATGGCTTGAGGAAATTGCAGATAAAAGAGAAAATAATATTGAGTATTCAGCTGTGAAAGTCGTTGATGGTGAAAGTAAAAATTATGATGTGATATATAAACGTATATTTGATGATAAAAATAATTTTATATGCGATTATTTTGTATTTAATGATAAGACCGAAGATATAAAGTCGATTGAAATTGAAAAGTATAAAGCATCACACGACAGCCTTACAGGATTATATAATAAAGAATATTTTTATAGCCATGTACATGAAATCGTAAATAAAAACAGTGGCATACAGTATTGTATATTGTGCAGTAATATAAAAGATTTTAAATTTATTAATGAATTATTTGGACTGAAAAAAGGTGATGAAGTTCTTGTTAAAGTAGGAGAATTTTTTAATGAATATCTGGAAGATGATTCAATATGTGCAAGAATTGAAAATGACAGGTTTGCACTATGTATGCCAAAAGAAAAATTCAATGAAAAAGCGATTATAAGCAGACTGAATGAATTTCAAAAACAGTTTGATAATAATGCATTCAGAATGCATGTATTTATAGGTGTTTATGATATTGAAAATTTGGATGAGCCTGTCAGTATAATGTGCGATAAGGCTAATATTGCAGGCGATACAATTAAAAATGATTATAACAGTTATATGGCATATTATAATAATGCAATGCTTGAAAATTCAATTGAAGAGAGACGTATTATCGGTGAATTTGAGCGTGCGTTAAATAATGAAGAATTTGTTATGTATCTTCAGCCGCAGGTTGATTTTAAGGGAATTGCCAGAGGTGCTGAAGCATTGGTGAGATGGAGACATCCTGTAAAAGGCCTGTTATCTCCGGCAGTATTTGTTGATGTGCTTGAAAAGGCAGGACTTATCTACAAAATTGACAAATATATGTGGGAAAAAGCGGCAGCTAAATTAAAAGAGTGGAAAGAACTGGGAAAAGAACAGTATCATATATCTGTTAATATATCTACAAAAGATTTTTATCTTGTTGATGTTTATGAGACATTTGTAGATATTGTTGAAAGAAATGGAATTAATCCGGAAAAGTTAAAGCTTGAAATAACTGAAACAACTATTATGGATAATTTTGAGAGAAATATTAAAATTATAAAACGCCTTCAGGATTATGGCTTTAAGATTGAAATTGATGATTTTGGAAGCGGATATTCTTCTCTTAATATGCTTAAAGATATAAGTGCTGATATTTTAAAGATTGATATGGGATTTTTAAATGCCACGGAGAATGAGTTGAAAGGCCAGGATATTCTTGAAAGTATTATTTTCCTTGCACAGAAACTCGGAATGGAAGTTATAACAGAGGGTGTTGAAACATCCCAGCAGCTTACAATGCTTATACAGATGGGCTGCAGGATGTTTCAGGGATATTATTTTTCACGCCCGGTACCTGAAGAAGAATTTGAGAAAAAATATAATATCAGACAGTAACTTCAAAAATGATATAGTTTATGTTGCAGATTTTTTCGTTGCGTAAAGTAATATTTCCGTTATTATTATTTACAATTGTTTTTATTGAAGGCAGTCCAAGACCGTGACCTGTGTTTTTTGCATGTTTGGTTGTATAACCGGGCAGAAATATATTATGCAGAAAATCAGGTGTAATCATTGGGAACAATATGCAGGATATTCAACTTATGGAATTATAAGAAAATAGCAGAAAAAGCGGGGTGTAAAATGAAAAAACAAAGAAAAATAGTGATAGCAGTGAGTGGATTAATAATTGTTGTAATTATAGTATTTATTATACAAAATATTGTTAATACACCCAAAGGCGGTGTATGTATTGAAGAGGGACGAATAGTTAATGGTTCGGCTCCTTTTACATCACTTGAAGTTAAAGATGCAATGAGTGAGCTTAAAAGTATTTTTGAAAAATCTTATGCCGGATGCAGCATATCAGATATGTGGTATACGCAGACAGGTGGGGAAAATTATAAGACTGCGTCCGACAGTAAAATAACATTGCATACAAAAATTATTACCGGAAACAAAAAAATAGGTAAAATGAACAGAAATACAACATATAATGACTGGAAATGGATATTCCAAAAAAAAGATGAAAATGGGAAATGGCAGCTTATTAGTGATGGATATACGCCGTGAAAAAACTGAGAAAAAATATAATATCAGACAGTAACTTCAAAGATGATATAGTTGATATTATTGATTTTTTCGTTGCTTAAAGTAATATTTCCGTTATTATTATTTACAATCGATTTTAATGAAGGCAGTCCTAGTCCGTGACCTGTATTTTTTGCATGTTTGGTTGTATAACCGGGCAGAAATATATTATGCAGAAAATCAGATGTAATAATCGGTCCGGGATTGCCTATTTTTATGTAACATTGGTTGTTTTGTGATGCAATGTCGAGAAAAATAGTATTTTCGACCGGAGTGGCTTCAACGGCATTATCAATAAGTATGCCGAGTACGGTAATGAGTTTATATTCAGGGAGTGCAGAATAAATGAAATCGTCGGCAAGCGTTACGTTAAGTTGTTTATTCTGTGAGGCTGCCTGATTTTTTTTGCTTATGAGAAATCCGGCGACAAGTTTCATGTTACATTTTATAATAGGGTCAAGCCTGTTTTCTGCGTATACCGTGTTGGTGTATGTCTTAATTGCAGATGCGAGTGAATCATAATCTTTGTGTATCAAAGGCATGTTTTCAAATGTCTGGAGCTGATTGTCGAAGTTATGTTGTTTGCTTCGTATCTGCATTATCAGTTCGTCTACAATCGGCAGATATTCTTTATATGCTTTCAGTTCATTTTCGTATTTTTTATATTGATATTCAGTTAAAAATAATACGTAATTGACACATAAAATAATTACGGCGGCGATTATAAATGATATTAATGATTCAATAAAATTGTGAATGTTAATATTGGCAAATACAATAATTATATCCATAAGAAGGAAGCCTTCAAAAATTATGAATTTTGGAAGGATTGAGCGGCTGGTTATTGCACGCAGTATTTTATGAAATGGTATAAAACGTGATGATATAATAATAAATAAAATTGACAAAAGATTCCCTGTTATCTGATAAAAACTGCCAAATGGTTTTATAGGAAACAGATTAAGAACAGCAACAACAATAAGCTGGTATGCGATTACAAATATAACTTCAAGGAAAAAACTGAAAATTAAATCCTGAAATTTCGGTTTAAAAATAAAAGCAGTCGATATGATTAATTCAATCTGAATTAATATAGAACAGAAGAAATAGTCATGCAGGAAAAAGTCTGTCGTTGACATGATAAGGATTGCCAGAATGATAATGCTTATGTTTTTGCAGTTGAATGTAAGCTTTACATTGAGCAGTGACTGCATTATAAGCAGTGTTATGGCATATTCAGATATAAAAATTAATATATTGACCAAAAAATTAATTGCTAAATTCTGCATTTTTTAATACCTTTCTTCAAATTCATCTTTATATTTTTTGCCAATACCGATGTGGAAATTTTGTGGCTTATTATTTATTACTGTCGATATCGTTATCATTCGGTTGGTTTTGTCATAGTTAGTGACATACGCAACGCAAACTATATATTTTCTGTGACAGCGGACAAATTCATCCGGAAGATTTTGTTCTACTGAATCCATGGATTTATTGCGTATCAGAAATCTGCCGCTTTTTGTATAAAAAATAAGGATGTGCGAGTCTGCTTCTATAAAATAAATATCGCTGAAATTAATTTTCAGGCTGATTGAATTAATATCCTGTAATGTTATATATGACGATTTTTCAATATCTTTATGAATACAGAAATTAAAAGCAGAATATACATCGTCTGGTTTGTATGGTTTGTAAATATAACTGCAGCAATGCAATTCGTTGAGTGCAGTAGTAATCTGCGTCGCAATGGATGTTATGAAAATTATAGGAGTGTAAGGCATATTTTTTTTAAATCTTATAAAACGTGCAATGTCAATACCGCCGTTCGGATTGTCACTTAAAGCAATGTCTAATATGAAGATGTCAATATTGTTAGTATTGATGATACGGATTGCTTCATCGTAATTATCTGCCAGCATATATGTGAATGAATCTTCTGTATATTTTTCACTTAAAATCTTATAAAGGCTTTGTAACTGTATATCATTATCTTCAACGATTAATATGTTCATATATCATCAACCCTCTTTCGTACCACATGATATTTTATTTATATAATAAACCAATAATGCAGGGCAGTCAACGCATAAAATTGACGTTCGTGTCGTTAAAATTGACGTTGGCGAAAAATTGCACAGGAAATATTTAAAAATATATTTTTTTAAGGCAATATGAAGATATAAAAAGCAAAAGGAATGAATTAGGTAATTATGTGGAATGGGAAAATGGTTGATTATTATATAAAAAAATATGTTGAAAAAGATGAGTATGAACCGTGGCAGATTGAAAGTATAAGATATTCGCTTTTGTCGATAATGCTCGAGCTTGAAAAATGGATTGTGCTTATATGCCTTTTTTCAATATTGGGCATGGAGTATGATTTTCTGATATTTGCAATCTGTCTGTTGTGTGTTCGTATTTATCATGGCGGGTTACATATGAAAACATATACCGGATGTTTGATATATTCGATTTTATATTTTTTTGTGGCTATGGGGTTGCATCATATGCTTCTTAAAGCAGATATTTCAATAATAGTATATATAATAATTATTTTATCGGAAATGTTTGTGTTTATTATTCCTAGTCCGTTTAAAGAAAATATAAAACTTGATAAAAAGCATAATGTAATAATGAAAATTAAACTTCTGGCAGTAAATGTTGGATTGATAGCAGTGTCTGTGTATGTAAAACGGAACTACATATTATATATTGAAATAACATATATATTTCATATTATGGAATTTGTTATTGCATGTATTATTAAATTTTCAAGAGGGAAAAATACAAAAAATTGACGTTCGTGTCGTTAAAATTGACGTTCAGGAAAAGATTGTCAGACAGTATTTACATAAAAATAGTGACAATCTATATTGGTAATATGCAAAGAAAAGTGAGGTGTAGTAAAAATTTGCAAATATAACGGAAGGAGGAGATAAAAATAATGCAAAAAAAGAACAAATTGGGGAAAAAACATAAACTTATCGGAGTAATTTACGAAGAATACTTACATTCGGTGTTAAGCTGGAAAATACCTGTCGGAATTCTTATCATTCTTATAGTAGGAATTATGGTTCATTATGAAAAACAGGTTAATAATGTTATGAATGGATTTGAAAAGTTAGTGTCGTCTAGTAATTTTAATAAATTGCTTATATTTGCGGCGGCATTACCGGTATCGTTAAGTTTTGCTGACGACTGGTGCTCGGGAAGAATACCGTATGTTACGATAAGAAGCAGCAGGGACAGTTATATAAAAGGTAAGATAATTACATGTATATTAGGTTCATGGATAACAACGATGCTGGGACTTAC
>NZ_JBBMES010000031.1:0-10253 GCF_040096395.1 Lachnospira hominis (ex Hitch et al. 2025)
CAACATTGTTCTGATAATAACTCTGTCCTACTCCACTAATAGCCATTTTTAATCCTCCTTTATCAGCACTTTTTCATGCCTTTATATCAAATAGGCGTTTGCGAAACGCCAAAAGCCGCATAAATACGGCATTTTTTGTTGTTAAAATAAAATATCTCCTCAAGATTTATGGTAAAATAGAGTTGCGAGAAACTATCAACCAATCCTGATATGCCTTTTCTCTCGCAGCACTTGCTTCTTTGTCTGTCTTTAACAACTGCTGCTTGGTATCTTCCGTCAATTCCACCTCTTTACCATTGACCGTAACATATCCTCTTGCAACTGCCCTGCTGACCATTGCAGAATCAGAGAAATGCACAATATAAGAATTTTCTTTATCTCCTTTTGTGATACCCAATACATCCTTTCCAGATGTTGCTGTGATTTTTTCTTGTTCGCATACCTTTTTACTTTCTGCATTCTGTTGGCTATAATGCGGATATTTACTATATAAATTTTTCTGTCGGTCATAGATGGAATCAATCTGTTTATTTAAAATGTTCATAGTCCACTGCCCTCCCTTGCTTTTTCCTTATTATTTCAATATTTCTCAAACATTTTAATACCCGCATTAAACAATAAAACCAATTTTTTCAAACAGAAATTCACAATATTTATGCATATCCTGATTTCCGCTTCTTAAAACAGAAGAAAACAAAGACTTTATATCTATATTTCCTCCCGTTCTTTCATATTGCTCCAGATAAAGTGAACGGAACTCTAAATAAGAATCTTGAATATAGTCACATGCCTGATTTATATCAAAGGCATCAAACGATTCATCCAATTTTGTATTCTGAAATTTCTGCTTATTTTCTGCATTTTGCTTTTGACTTTTGGCAACCATTTTGTCCCATTTTATCAGTTCCTCAAAACCTTTATTTAGCTTTTCCAATTCTTCATCCATTGACAACAGACGTCTTTTCCCACTCTCTGGATTATCGCATACATACACTTCTCTTGTTCCATTCCTATATCCTTCTACAATTTTTTGATACATAGTAGAATAGGCATATGCAGCTCCCATTCCAATATCATCGAAACCATACCCATTTTTACTTTCACGGATACTTTTTAAATATTTAGCATTTTCATCCCATAATTCTCGAAGATAATCATTTGACCAAACAGTTTTAGGCACCGTTTCTCTGATATAATTTGCGTAACTAGCGTCTAAGGCAAAACTATCATGTATATATGTGTTTTCCTGATTTTCCCCATCGACTTCATCTGAATGTTCTATCTTCCGGCATACGTCCTTGCCGGATGTTACGGTCATTTTTTCTTGCGATTCATTTGCCTTATGCTTTTTATGAGAAAACCCTATAGTTTTCATATGATCGCCTTTTTGATGACCGTACAATGAAGATACGGTATTCTGACCAAAACCGATGTGCATACTTCTATTCCTCCAATCAGTTTATCTGAATTGTACCGTCTACTATCACAAACTGTACGTTTAACTCAGACATAATATCTTTGTGCTGTGTCCGGTTATATGCTAAAATTTCCCAGATATCGCTTGCGTAATCCTGATAGGTCAGATTCCCGCCCGGATTTAACTGAATTTTCAACGCCTAATCCCATATTAACTCCTTTTGTTTTGCCATTACGATAATCACAACCACAACACTCCACAAAATATTTCATTATTCTGACCTAGTTTTCCCTTTTCTTCGGTCCTTTCGGCTGGTGATAAATTGCTGAATACTCTACCGTCCTGCCAAGAACTGTTTTTCCACTTCATTCCGGGCAATTCTCTCCACTACCTTCAATACCTTGTTTGTAATCTTTTCTTTCTTCAAAATTATAGAAATTGATACTATGCATATGTATCAAAACCTACCTTATTTTTAGTTGTCGCTTCTATAGCAATCATATTTTCTGTTTTTTTATCTTCTTTTTCTTTATCCTCTTTCATTCTCTCCAGCCATTTGTCAATTTCTGAATCCGTACCAGTCTCTCCAAAAATGCCACAGGTTGTCATTTCGGTTCCATTATTCGTAAACTTAAACTCCACTGATATCAGTTTACTACCATGACTTATTGCCGCCTTCTGTGCATTTCGTATAACATCTGGCATAATTGCTAAATTTTCCTCAAGCCATTTCGCAGTTTTTTCATCTCCACATGCCTTTTGCATTACACTTCTGTCAATCAATACAGAAGCATTTTTGCATGGAGTCAAACATTTATACTTGTTAGTCAAATACTTTGAATAGTCTGATACATTTTTAAACTTATTGGCTGAATTCATAGTGTATCCTGCATAATAATTCTTTTCACTATTCTTTGATGGCTTTACATTTTCATTTTTTACATTTCCGTATGTGTATGTATTGGCATACGATGATACTCCATTAATTCCCATACTGCATCTCTCCTTTCTATTTAGCCTTGATTTTTTATTTGCAGGCTATTGGGTTTTGTTCGATACGCTTACTGCCATTGTAAAATTTGCCTCATAAGAAGCTACTGCCTGACTTATTGTGACAGTCTTAGCAAACGAACTACTCTCAGCCACCAATCGAGTTCTGGCATCCTGAGCGGATAACCTTTTATTTTGCGCATATTCTTCATAAGCTGTTCTTTCCGCTTGTTTTTTCTGAATCCGCTTTTTTTCCTGTTGTTTCTTTACCTGATTTTCTATTCTCTTTTTATTTTCTATTCTGCGCTCCCAAAAACTATTTTTTGACTTATCATTAAAAATCTTCCCACCATTCCCATTGTTATAACCATCACTCCACATCTCAGCATGACATTCTTCTTTTGATGCTCCATAATATATTGTAGAAAACGCTCCTCCACATATACCGGACCATTTATCCGGTTGTGACCAACCCACCTGCAAATCATTTAATACCCATGCTTCATACTCTGGATCGTTCTTCATCGCTTCAAAACCCGCCTCTGAAATGGTGACAGATATTGACTCGCCTGCCCTTGTGGGATGCATTGGAATTTGGGATATTTTATTGTAAATGTACTGCTTGTATTCCACCATCGTCATATCTTTAGCAGACACAGAACCTATTTTTGAATTGCCCACTATACTTCCGCTAGCTTCGCTCTTTTCTCTTACACTATCCGCAAACCTTGTATCTTCCTTCTCCTGATCTTTAGCCACAATTTTCTGCTGGTACTGATTGCAAGCCCGTGTCATATAGTTCACATTAATTGTATTACTCATAGTAACCTCCTTTGCTTTCTTTATCGGATAAAATAACCTGTTCTCCTAGTCCCATATCATCAAACGACCATATTACGCACACAAAGACCATCTCTTTACAAGATGACCACTGCCTTAAATTCATTTTCATCGCAGGAAAGCACCATATCACCGCCATATTTATCCACAACTGCTTTTACATTTAACAATCCAATACCGTGATGATCCCCTCTTTTGCTCTTTATCGTATCATTTTCAATTTCCACCTTTTCTGTCACCGGATTTCTTACCGCAAATATCAGTTTATGTTCTTCGCACTCTAATTTCAGATGAATGACCGCTTTTCCGGTATTTTTCAGTACCTTTTCACTCTCCCGGATTGCATTATCCAATAAATTGGAAAGCAGAATCACAATCTCTTCCTCTTCCAGACAAATCTCCTGCAGATCCCCTACTTTTAGGATCACTGCTATGTGCTTCTCCTGCATGCTGCGGTATTTCTGGTTTAAAACAGCATTGACCACCGGATGGTTCGTGTTGATTGCCGACATCTCGACAGCTATGCTCTCTGTCAGCTTCTGCGTAAATGAAAGTGCCTCATCTGTGTGTCCATTCTTTATCAATGTCTGGATCGTGGAAAGCTGATTTTTATAATCGTGCATTTTTCTTCGCTGACGCTCATAGATTTCTTCCCGGTCCTGATAATCTGCAATACGATTTTTCTGATTTTGTTCCGTAAGTACCGCAATTTTTATTCTCTCTTCTTTTTCAATGGTATTCTGCATGAACTCCATAAGGATAAGGTTAATCGCAACCAGTCCCACCGAAAGAAATAAAAATACATTCTGCATATCATCGTTTTCTGAATAAAACATAAGAATGAAACCGACCACCGTAAATACAGGAACACAGAAAAACTGTAACCATTCTTTTCCTGTAATCAGACCGTAGCTTTTTCTTGTCTTGCTAAATCTTCTGATAAACAACATCAGAATGATAAAAGCAGTCTTTGATATCAGTGCCTGTAAAAACCATTTTTCTTGGATTGAACCTCCTCTTCCCAGCAAAACAGTCACATAATCAATCAATACAAGCATTGTATAGTTGATGATTGAAAATAAAAAACTCTGCCGGAAGGAGACCTCATAATAAGCCAGATTTAGTAAAGACATAACCAGTATAATCAGGATACATTTTAACATTCCGATCCATACCCCTGTGACTGCTGCCAGATAAAGCACTCCGCAATAAACAAAAAATCTGTATCTGTTCCTATATCCGCCATCTCTTTTTTCCATAAAAGTATCAAAAAAGTATAGCGTTCCTTTTACTTCCAGCATTTCCGCAATAAATGTCAATACCCAGAATGTCATGTTATTCTTCTCCCTTATACAGCATATATTCCCTCTTTACCTGTGCATATCGTGCCTTGGGAACCGGAATCTTTTTTCCTGTCGTAAGTGTCATCACATAACTGCTGATTTTGGTAATGTATTTCATATTTACAAGAAAACTTAAATGCGCCCGCACAAATCCCATATTCTTTAATTCGTTTTCCAGTTCATCCAGTTTTTTATAAATCTGAAATGTCCCTTTTTCTGTATAAAATACATTTTTGTGAAGCTCTGTTTCTATATAAATGATGTCATCTGCATAAAGTTTTATCGTTCCTTCCACAAAACGAAATTCGAGAATCCTACTGTTTTTATTAATTTCTGCTATCAAATCATCCATACATTCTTCTATAGTATCTGCAAGGTTATCTTTCAGCAGAAAACGGCTTGCTTTCACCTTATATCCATCCAGTGCGTAATTCATGTATGCCGTCACCAGTACAACCGGAAGTTTTGGGTATTTTTCTTTGATCCTCATAGCTGTTTTCAGCCCATCCATCCCCTGCATATTGATGTCCAGAAATAATAGCTGGCACGCTTCCAAAGCAGATTGTTCTTCGCATAACTGTTCTCCAGAATCATATTCTGTAATAGCAAACTCATAATTCTTTTTTTCACCATAGTCTGACAGCAAATCTGACAGATTTTTTCTGTCATCTATCCTGTCATCACAAATAATAATGTTCATATTTTTCATTCCTGTCTTTGATTTCTCTCATGCCTGTAAACCATACAAGTCTCACCTAGCACTCTTTATTATATCAAACAAATCTTTCACTCGATCATTCTCTGCATCAAATGACTATTTTCCGCATAGAACGACTATCTCCTATAGAAACGCAGAAGCATTGTATCTCAAACTCTTTGAAATACAATGCTTCCCTGCATTTTCTATATCGTCATGTTGATATTATTACTTTACTATCCACATTTGCTATCCTGTGAATGTCTGTTTGCTGATATCTTTCCAGATTATAATCCTGATATTCATTTCCAAGCACTTCCTTTATCTCATCCTGATCTGCTTTCAGATCAATCAAACATTTTCCTCCTTTAATAGCTCTCCATGTTTATCTTTAATAACGTTAAAATTTCTCTGCGCATCTGCTCAGCCGTATAATATGATGGAAAATACCTATACAGTTGCTCATTTTTAAACACAACACGAGTTATTTCTTTTTGTTTAACTTCTGTGATTATTGCTTCAACACTATCCACAGAAATATTCTCCTCTTCCTGCATTTTCTTAATTCTTATCGCCTGAGACAGATTTGGTGTTGCAAGTGTATTCTCCATTGCTTCCTCATCCAGCATGTATCTGATTATTACAGGTACCTTTGTGTATTTGAGCTCCATAGCTGCATACTTTCTTCGGTGTCCTGATATAACCTCGTAAAATCCTTCCGGCCTTGGTCTGACAATTAATGGATTTAGTATTCCATATTTACTGATGCTGTCCTGCAGTTCCTTCATCTGACTGTCAGCCTGAACTTTAAATGGATGATTTTTAAAATCGTGAAGTCTCTCAATTTCTATCTCCACAACTTTTTCATCATTTCCTCTCATTTGAGTGGAAATTTTTAATTTTGGGTGGATGAAATAATCATTTTTTTAATGATTTTCGGTGGATTTTTCCACCCAAAAAAGTAAAAAGCAGTAATGAATTTTCTTAATCATTACTGCTTCAAACAACTGTTCTCAGGGGGAATCGAACCCCCAACTAGCGCTTAGGAGTTCAAGCCCCCGTTGGAAACCTATATTATTTTGAGTTAGGATAAGTCAATGAAATCATTGATTTTTCTACCCTTCCTGTAAATCCATGTCAAAATAAGAAAACTGAAAATCATCTAAGTTAAGCACCTCTCGCTGACAAATGAGTGACATTGTCACCCTGAGGGTTCAACCATTCCGTTCCTACGAATTCATATTTATGGCTACCATTCTCATTTAGCAATGCAGTAATGATAACACTGTTTTCTTATTAGATTACTTATATTATAACGTGTACGAGGTCGGATGTCGATTGTTTTTTGACCATTATTTACTTCTATTTGCTTTAACTTAAAAAGCCGTAAGCTAATGCTCCCAGCTTTACATTTTTTTATTCCATCAGTTTTACAAACTTGAAGTTGTCTTTCTGCTTATTTACTCAACATCAAATTCAGCCGCCAAATAATGCGGTGTTCCGTCCTTTGCCTTCATTTCTAATACTACACGATAGGTTCCCGCCTCCAAGCGAGTTCCATAATAATCATATTTTTGAACAATACTTCCCTGCAAGCCCGTACTGTCTCCACCCAATGAGAATTCTAAATTATTAAAAGGAAATATATCCTGCGAATATGTCAAACGATACCATTGCCCGTCAATGTGGCGTTCGAGATACTCAAAGCCAGGACTACCATCCTCACCGAAAGAATAGATTTCTTTAGAATTCGCAGTAACAGCCCAGCGAATGGTATATCCCTTAAACGGAGACCATGTGGGCTTTTCAATGGTCAATTCAAAGCCGTCAACCTGATTGACAGGATAAGAGACTGGTTCTCCAAGAGTAATCAAAAATAAACACATTTTGCTATTTGATTAAACTCACTCTGTCAACCGCAATCGCTCCACAACTGGAAGGTTAACGTCAGTTTTGTAGACCCATATAGGCACAATAAGGCAGATTAGCAACACCAGTCCAGACACCAGCACCAGCGGGATAAATGGATAGGAGAAAACAGTATAATAGGCCACTTTACTAAAAATCATATATAGCAAGATGAAGATTGCTGTTCCAATGGTGACTGCAAGGGAAAGGGAAACGCCCCAATAATAGAAACCTTCCATAAATAGCATTCGTTTGATTTGTCGCTTTGTCATTCCAATGCTTTCAAGAACAGCTAATTCATAGCGCCGAGTATTTACATTGACAACCATTGTATTGACAAAGTTCATGACACCAACAAGCAGCAGGATCACGGACAACCCTGTTCCTAAAACCTTTGCTGTAATGAGATATTCCTGCATTTCTTCTCGCCGTTCATATCGGGATATAATATCAATGTTAGCTTGTGATGCGGTGATTTGCTTTAATTCTTGCAGTATACTTTCGTCATGTTGACCATCCGTATCAAAGGCCACGCGGAACACTCTATATTGCGGAAAGAGTTCTTTCAAAGCTGTTTGACTAATATACAAATCAGGAGCCGTCCCTCTCTCATTGCCTCCTCCTGCTCGAAACCCTTCATTCAAATAACCGTTCGCTACAATAAAGGAATGCTGTCCGTTCTGCGTCTGGATTGTTATTTCCTGCCCCGGCTGAATAAGGTCTTCTACTGTTTTGGACAGCAGCACAACCTTTCCTTGTTCAAAGGCAGACGTGTCAATAGGCAAGTTTAAGGTTTTATTGATTTCTTCCAAATATGCACTGTCAATTCCAAAAACCCCGCTAAAAAAGTTTTGCTGATAATTTTCTAATTTTGCCGGATCAGAAAAATCAATGCCGTTTACTCCGTCTAATGACGCAAGAAACTCGTGAAATACAGCATCGTCATATACAACATCTGCTGCTACTTGAGGATAAGGTGCATAGGTCAACCTCAAATTCTCAATGCCGTCAAGCTGACCAATCTCTGAAACCATTTCGCTGGAAATTAAATCTTCTCTTTCGTGGATACTATATGTGAGTGCAAAATCGCTTACTCCCCATTGGCTCACATAATTCTCCGAGCTTAAACCATGTAATAGCCCTGTGACGACAAGGAACAAGGAAAGGCCGAAAAAAAGCGATGCAAAAACAAGGGTTGTACTCTTAGCATTACGAAAGACATTGTTCCATGCCATTCTGGACAACTTCATTTTGCTACAATTTCTGGCGCTGCTCTTTGTGCTGGCTGCTGTATATTGGAGTGCTGCTATTGGTGAAACATTTCCGGCAATTTTGGCGGGCTTCATGCTTGCAATCATAACGGTAATAAACGTAAATATGGCCGCTCCTATGAAAATAAACGGCGAAAAAGATACTTTTGTTCCCACATCAGAATTTGTTGAATACATCATATTCAGGAAGTAAGGAACAATGCCAAAGGAAACAACCGCACCAAGTAACAGACCAATCGGAATACCAATACAAGAGATTCTGATTGCCTGCTTATAGATAATTCTCTTTATCTGCCTTTGGGTCGTTCCAATCGTTTTAAGACGGCCATAGAATTGCACATCTTTTACGACAGAGACATAAAGAATATTATAAATCAGCAGATAGCCGCTAAAGGATATAAAAACTGCTAAAATTATTACAGCTAAAATAATAGTTCCACCATTTGCCTGTTCTAATGGTACAATTTCAAATGTTTGCCCTTCTGTAAAGTCAATCTCACGCCGCAATCTTTCACAGTTTTTGTCAGCATTATCATTGCCTTGAAAACGGATCATTGCCGTAACACTATTATCCAGTGATACATTTAAGCTATCCTTAAAAGCGGATGAAACATAAACATAACCACGATTATTTGTGCGCATTGGAATGTAGTCCGTATAGTAGCCCGACAGCAAAAAGGTGTCTGAGACATAATTATAGCTATCGCCAATTTGGTACGACAACACAATCTCCATCCCTATTTGCGGATCAGAAATGCCCATCTGTTCAAGCACCCATGTAGGTAGCATAATTTCGTTTTTACTTGATGGGTAATTTCCTACAACACTTGATATAGTAGGCAGACGGTGGGTTCCCCACTCGGTATCATCTATCCAAACTATACCTAATCTCGCATTTTGCAGTTGCTCTGTATCAACACTGCCTAAACGCTGCTGTATACCTACGTCAAGGACAAGGTTTGATTTTGAAATTTCAACCAACTGATTTTCTGTGACATTTGTGATTCCGACATCAGCGGTAGTTCCCATTAACCGAATTTGTTGCATTTGGTAGGTTTCAAAGTAACTAAAACCAATACTGAATGTCGCAGTTATCATAAATGCAGTTAGCACAAGAGCAATGATTGCAAATAAATTACGCTGCCGTTCACGATGCAAACTGCGCTTTGCCAGCTTCTTTTCAATGTCACTGGTATCATTTTCAAAAGGCCATGTCATAGCTTGCCACCTCCTTATTCCACAATCCTGCCATCCTCAATGCGGACAATCCGATCTGCAAGACGGGCTATGTCGTCATTGTGGGTAATCATCACAACAGTTTGCCGGAACTCCGCACTGGTGCGCTTGATAAGCCCCAGCACCTCGGCGCTGGTCTTGCTGTCAAGGTTGCCAGTCGGTTCGTCGGCCAGCACAATAGCCGGTTTGGTAATCAAGGCGCGGGCGATAGCCACACGCTGCTGCTGGCCGCCGGAAAGATTGTTCGGCATATTTTTCAGTTTATCTTCCAGCCCCAGCAGGTGAACGATTTCGTCCAAAAACTTCTGATCCACCGTGTCCCCGTCCAGCTCCACCGGCAGGACGATGTTCTCATACACATTCAGGATCGGAACAAGGTTATAGTTCTGGAAGATAAAGCCGATGTTGCGGCGGCGAAAGATGGTAAGCTGCTCGTCGTTCTTCTTTGCCAGTTCTTCGCCTCGAACAATCACTGTTCCGCTGGTGGGAGTGTCCAGCCCGCCCATCATGTGAAGCAGGGTGGACTTGCCGCTGCCGGAGGTTCCCACAAC
>NZ_JBBMES010000032.1:0-9210 GCF_040096395.1 Lachnospira hominis (ex Hitch et al. 2025)
ATTTTCCTCGATAGCTCAGTCGGTAGAGCACGCGGCTGTTAACCGCGCTGTCGTAGGTTCGAGTCCTACTCGGGGAGCTTATAAAGACTGTAAGCAGTTTCCATGTTTACAGTCTTTTGAAGATTTAGCACCTTTATAATTAAATAAGGCTCCATGGTCAAGCGGTTAAGACACCGCCCTTTCACGGCGGTAACAGGGGTTCAAATCCCCTTGGAGTCACTTATAGTAAATCTCTCCAATTATGCCGACATGGCTCAATGGCAGAGCAGCTGATTTGTAATCAGCAGGTTGTTGGTTCGACTCCGACTGTCGGCTCTACTTGGACCTTTAGCTCAGTTGGTTAGAGCAACCGGCTCATAACCGGTCGGTCCTGGGTTCGAGTCCCCGAAGGTCCACTAGATTTACTATAAAATGGCCTGGTGGCTCAGCTGGTTAGAGCGCCGCCCTGTCACGGCGGAGGTCGTGGGTTCGAACCCCATCCGGGTCGCTTACAATAGAATATATTGTATTAATTAGCATCATGGGATCTTAGCTCAGCTGGGAGAGCATCTGCCTTACAAGCAGAGGGTCACAGGTTCGAGCCCTGTAGGTCCCATATGTGCCGGTGTGGCGGAACTGGCAGACGCACAGGACTTAAAATCCTGCGGGACTTATACTCCCATACGGGTTCGATTCCCGTTGCCGGCATTGTCATTAATTTGACTTTATAAGTACGTGTAGCTCAGCTGGATAGAGCGTCTGGCTACGGACCAGAAGGTCGCGAGTTCGAATCTTGTCACGTACATTAAAAACTGTGTAAAAGAAGATTTCTTTTATACAGTTTTTTTTGTATATTTATTGGAAAATCTGAAAATAATAATAAACGTAAAATTTATTATATTTAAGGAGGACATAGATATGTCTAAGAATAGTTCCAATAACTCATATAATTCATCTAACTCAACAGATTCATACAACTCATCAAATGAGAGTAATTCATACAATAAGACATCAGGTAAAAATTCATCAAAGAATTCATCAAAAAACAGTTCAAACAGCTATAACAGTTCAAATAGCTCAAATAGTTACAACAGTTCAGAAGATTAAATTTTGAATGTAATAGAATTTATTAAATAAAATAACAAATAAACAACAAACAAATGTCCTGCCATTGGATAGTTATATTGTCTATTGGCAGGACATAATAAAATATTGCAATTATGCACTTCATGCAGCATATAATGTTAAGAAGGATGTAAAAGTTGAGCGAGACATATTATGGCGTGCGAAATTATTGGAAGTTCTTTGTTTGACAGGTATATTGAAAAAGAGAATCCGCTTATAATAGATTTGAGAAGTGAAAAGGATTATATGAAGAAACATATAAAGGGAGCTGTTTCTATAAATGCAGAAGATTTAGAAAACGCGATTGAAAATTATATGTATGGCAGAACCGGAATTGTGCGAACCGGTGATGTTTTACTAAAGAAAAATAAGATTATTCTGTTATATTGCAGCAGAGGAGCACAAAGCTATTTTATGTGCAGAAAAATGTCAATGGCAGGCTTTAATGTTAAGTCTTTAGCCGGTGGAATCGAAAGATATAAAGGTAGATATATAACAGCTTGACAGCTATTGGAACAAGCATTAATATATTAAGTGTATGATACTGTAATATTAAGAAATGGAGAATTGATGAATACATATGAATTGATTGCACCATGTCATTTTGGACTTGAATCGGTGTTGAAAAAAGAAATATATGAACTTGGATATGAGATTATATCAGTTGAAGATGGTAAGGTAACATTTGAAGGTGATGCTGAGGCTATATGCCGTGCTAATATTAATCTTAGAACGGCTGAGAGAGTCCTTTTGAAAGTTGGACAGTTTAATGCAGTGACTTTTACGGAATTATTTGACCAGACAAAAGAGCTTCCGTGGGAAGAATTTATTCCGGCGGATGGAAAGTTCTGGGTTACAAAGGCTAATTCGGTAAACAGTAAGCTTTTCAGCAGCTCTGATATACAGTCTATTGTTAAGAAAGCCATTGTCGAAAGGTTAAAACTTAAATATCGTATAAATTGGTTTAAAGAGGATGGGGAGTCTTATCCTATAAGAGTAACTATATTAAAGGATGTTGTGACTATTGCACTTGATACAACAGGCAATTCTCTTCATAAGAGAGGATATCGTCCAGAGGCAGGAAAAGCACCGATTTCGGAGTGTCTTGCAGCTGCACTTATTAAGCTGACTCCCTGGAATAAAGACAGGATATTGATTGATCCTTTTTGCGGAAGTGGAACATTTCCGATTGAAGCAGCTATGATTGCAGCGAATATTGCACCCGGGCTTAATCGTGATTTTACAGCAGAGAGCTGGTCGGGAATTATCCCTAAAAAGGAATGGTATGAGGCTGTAACAGAGGCTAATGATATGGTTAATACTAATATTGAGACTGATATTCAGGGATATGATCTTGATGGTGATGTGATTAAGATTGCCAGAAGGAATGCTGAAAATGCAGGTGTTGCTAATCTTATACATTTCCAGCAAAGAGATGTGGCTAAATTGTCACACCCGAAGAAATATGGATTTATTATTACTAACCCGCCATATGGCGAACGTCTTGAGGAAAAAGAGGCACTTCCTGCAATATATAGTGCTTTAGGAAGACAGTTTGCACAGTTGGACAGCTGGTCAGCATATGTTATTACTTCATATCAGGATATAGAAAAATATTTTGGCAGGAAAGCTGATAAAAACAGAAAGATTTATAATGGTATGTTAAAGACATATTTTTATTCATTTATAGGACCTAAGCCACCAAAGAAGAGAGATTAATAGAAGAGATTAGACAAAAGGGGATAAGATTTGAAAGGCCGTAAGTTATATCTGGGATTGATTTTTATTTTATCTGTAGCAGTAGTATATCTGCTTGAAGCGGTTGCACAGGATAAGGGAATAGCACTTGGCAATGTTGTAATTACAGCGAAAGACCGTCCGAGTGAATGGCAGGATATAATTGCGTCTGATGCCAGCGAAAATCAGTTAAGGCTGATTGTAGACGGCGTTGAGGTAGCATTTGCAAAAAACAGAATTTATATGGAAAATAATCTTGATATTATGATTCCAACGTATATATTCAGAAATTCATTCAAGTGTGCATTCAATACTGTTTCTGATGATGGGATAGAACTTCAGAAGGGGAATACCGTGGTGTCAATTGACAGTTATGATACTTTTATTGATGTTAATGGCAAAAAAGTATTTCTTGAAAATGCAATGAAGAGGGATGATGACGGATATTATATTAATGCACATGTGCTTGAAGAAGGATTTGGTTATACGTATAAGTGGGATTCGGTAGAAAATACGCTTAATCTTGTAGACACGAAGAAAGATGAGAGCATACTTCCATCAAGATACAGTTATTATGATGTAGGACGACTGGGAAAAATAAAAGACCAGGGAATATATGGAACATGCTGGGCATTTGCATCGCTTACGGCAGTTGAGACAAGTCTTATGCCAGAGGAAAAATACGATTTTTCTGAGGATAATATGGTATGGAACAGTGGATATTTTGGTGCTCAGTATGATGGTGGAGATTATACAAGAGCGATTTCATATCTTGCATCTTGGAGAGGACCTGTTCTTGAAGAAGACGATGTGTATGGTGATGGCATAAATAATCCGGATGCCGGAGTTGTAAAGCATGTTCAGGAAGCACAGATTATTGAGAGTAAGAATCTTGAAGCTGTAAAAAAAGCTGTATTTTTATATGGCGGTGTTGAATCATCATTGTATACATCAATGAGTTATGCCGGAGAGCGTTCAATGTATTACAATGATAAAAATTATTCATATTGCTATATAGGTACAAAAAAGCCGAATCATGATGTCGTTATAATTGGATGGGATGATAATTATTCTAAAGATAATTTCAGCGTAAGCCTCGAGGGAAATGGTGCATTTATATGTGTGAACAGCTGGGGAGACAGATTTGGCGATGATGGTTTGTTTTACGTGTCATATTATGATTCTAATATAGGAATCCATAATGTTGTATATACGCGTGTAGAGGATAATGACAATTATGATAATATATATCAGAGTGATTTGTGTGGCTGGGTAGGACAGCTGGGTTATGAATGTGATACAGCCTATTTTTCCAATGTTTACACAGCACAGTCAGATGAAGAACTGAAAGCAGTAGGATTTTATGCAACAGGAAAAGATACATCTTATGAAATATATTATGTTGATAATTTTGAGGGGACTGAGTCATTTTGCAATAAGGTTTATCTGCAATCGGGCAAATTTACAAATGAGGGCTATTACACGGTTGATTTGAACAAAGCAGTTAATATGGCAGAGGGTAAAAAATATGCCATTATAGTCAAAATTACAACGCCAGGAGCAGTACATCCGATTGCAATTGAGTATAAAGCTGGTCGTTCAACAAAAAATGTTGTGATTGACGATGGTGAGGGATATATAAGTCTTATAGGCAAATCATGGGAACATGTTGAGGAGTCAAAGGAATGTAATATATGCCTAAAAATGTATACAAATAACAGATAGGAGACCTGATGATGGAAAAAGTTATACTTGCATCTAATAATATGGGAAAAATAAAAGAATTCAGGGAAATTTTAAAAGATATGGACATTGAGCTTGTTTCAATGAAAGAAGCCGGAATTGATGTAGATATAGAAGAATACGGACGTACATTTTCTGAAAATGCATTGATTAAAGCAAGGACTATCAGTGAGATGACCGGTTGTGTGACGCTTGCAGATGATTCGGGACTTGAAGTTGACTGGCTTAATAAGGAGCCGGGGGTTCATTCAGCAAGATTTATGGGGCATGATACGCCGTATGAGATAAAGAATCAGGCTATTATTGATAAACTTAAAGGTGTTATTGGAAGTGACAGAAGTGCAAGATTTGTGGCAGTAGTTGCAATTGTATTTCCGGAAGGTGATGAATTTGCTTTTAGAGGGACAATGGAGGGCATTATAGGTGATAAACCGCTCGGAGAGAATGGCTTTGGATATGACCCTATATTTTTCCTGCCTGAATACCAAAAAAGCTCTGCTGAGCTTTCTGCGGACGAAAAGAACAGTATAAGCCATCGTGGAAAGGCACTTAAAAAAGTAAAAGAGGTATTTCCTATTCTTATGAAAATGAGGTGAGATTATATGCAGCGGATTATGATAGTTAGCGATACCCACAGACGGATTACGAATCTTGCAGAAGCATTGTATCGTGAGGGTAATATTGACAAGCTTATACATCTCGGGGACTTTGAGGGAGAGGATGAAGTTATAAGAGGAATGGCTGGATGTGAAGTGATGTTTGTTCCGGGAAATAATGACTTTTTTTCGCCATATGACAAAGAGATTGAGACACAGATCGGAAAATATAAAGTGCTGCTTACACATGGGCACTATTATTATGTTTCGCTTGATTTGCAGACAATAAGAGAAGAGGGGATATCAAGAGGGTTTGATATTGTAATGTTTGGACATACACACAGACCGGTTATTTCTGTTGAAGATGAGATTATGCTCATTAATCCAGGCAGTATTTCTTATCCGAGACAGGCTGATAAAAAATGTACATATATCATGATGGAAGTTCTTGATAATGGTGAAGTAGGCTTTAAATTAAAGTCAATCTGATAGTAAAAAATTAAAATAAAATTTTGTGATTTTATGTTTTTAAGATGATTTTATGCTGGGATTCAAAAAAATAAAAGTCTTTTAAGCCCCTATTTATGCGGGTTTAAACAGGTTTTGAAAAAAATGTTAAAAAAATTAAAAAAAATTCAAAAAAGGTGTTGACAACATAGGGGTCTTATACTATAATACATCTTGTCGTTGCGATACAGAGTAATTCAAAACTGAATGAAACGTATCAAACATCAATTGCATATCGGGGTGTGGCTCAGCTTGGCTAGAGCGCTTGATTTGGGATCAAGAGGTCGCAGGTTCGAATCCTGTCACCCCGATCATTTATGCGGGTGTAGTTCAATGGTAGAACACTAGCCTTCCAAGCTAGATACGTGGGTTCGATTCCCATCACCCGCTTTGTGTGTTCGTAGCTCAGCTGGATAGAGCAACGGCCTTCTAAGCCGTGGGTCGGGGGTTCGAATCCCTTCGGGCACACTTTTTATCTAATAAGAGATAATTTTCTCAGATGAGATAGCTGGTTGCGAAGCAACATAGAATATGCTGCGAGCGACGTTTTTTTATGTGGTGGGTATAGCGCAGTTGGTTAGCGCGTCAGATTGTGGCTCTGAAGGCCCAGGGTTCGAATCCCTGTATCCACCCTTATCTATTTTTGGGCTATCGCCAAGCGGTAAGGCACAGGGTTTTGATCCCTGCATCACGCTGGTTCGAATCCAGCTAGCCCAGTTGGGCTGTCGTACGGTTAGCATGATGGTTCTTCTGGCAGAAAAGATTGCCGTTGAATTTAGCATCTGAATAGACAAGCTTATTATTTAATTTAATAAGGGCTCATAGCTCAGTTGGTAGAGCACTAGACTTTTAATCTAGGTGTCCCGGGTTCGAACCCCGGTGGGCTCATTAAGATGGGAATGGTTGAAAAACCATTCCCTTTTTTCTTTTCGTGCCTACTGACTAGGAGGGGAACGGTCGTCTTGTGAAGAAATTCATTCTTTATTATTTCCATACATTAATTATTGTGATTTTGAAAACCCGCATAAACACTGGGAATGTTTGTGAGCAAGTTGGGCACTTTTGTGGCACTTGGTGTCAGGGGGAGTGGAATGATTGATAATTGTAGTTTTAACTTGGGTGAGTTTTATGTTAAAATGGGTAAAACAAATCGGAATTTTTGGAGGTATATGGAAATGAATAAGGAACAGCTATACGCAGCACAAACAGCAATGATTGAATGGTTATCTGACCCTCATGAATTAGGAAAAAAGCCTTTCAAAATTGAATGTGCAGGTGAATTTGATTTTAATGAAATGCATTATTACATTTTCAAATTCAAAGCGTCGTTGCTTGGTAAATGGCTTGTTGGCGTTTGTGGTGGTTTTGAAGATGATGATTTAGAACCATGCGGACATATTTTCAGCAATATGCAAGAATATAATGAAACTACTGCTAAAAATGAGTGTATTACAATGGTTGAAAATATTATGGCATACTGGAAAGAACAAGCCGCCAAATATAATAACCAATAATACAAATCGAAGTATGTAGGAGGATTGTTTTGAAAAAAGGAATACGCATCTTATATTTTATTACAGTTGTAATTAGCGCTTTGGTTGGACTATGGCATTTCTTTGTTCCATGGATGTTTCAATGGTATGACTATCTTCCAATGCAGTATGAGAATCTTATAGTAGGGATTGATTACACCAATTACTGCTTTTCATTATTGCTGTTTGGATTAAGTGTGCTGCTTATCATGCTAGGCAAAAGAGCATTGGCAATGAATCGGGAAGTAATCTACTTTTATTTCTTTCTTACAGTGGTTTGGGTTTTTAGGGCTTGCCTTGCTTCATTTGTTGAACCATGGCCATTGCAACCTATTCCTGTAGCTGCAATAGGACAGTTGATTGCTTCAGATGTTCAGGCTGTGCTGATGTTGATTGTGAGTGGATTATTTTTTAAATCACTTAAGAGAAAGGCATAGATTCGGAATTTGGCAGATGTAAAAGGATTTTGACACGCATAATAAGTGATGTCAAAGCTATTTTGTAGACAATAGTGAGTGTTTTTCCTACAATAAAAGTGCAAGGAGGTATAGTGGCATGGAGCATGATATTGGATGCAAAATCAAGGCAGCCCGAATTGAAAAAAAGCTGACGCAAGAACAGGTTGCCGAATTGTTGGGTGTGAGTCGTCAGACCATCTCAAATTGGGAAAATGAAAAATCCTATCCAGATATTATCAGCGTCATTAAAATGAGCGAATGCTACGATGTTTCTCTTGACTATCTATTGAAAGGAGAACAAAAAATGAAAAGCTATTATGATTATCTTGAAGAAAGTACGAATGTTGTGAAAAGCAATGCCAACAGAAACAAGATTATTACGATTCTCTCCTATCTCTTGATTTGGGCGTTTGCAATGATAGTGTTCTGGTTTTTTACAAGTGGAAGCGACGCTATGGGTTACAGTTTGATGTTTCTTTGGTTTATTCTTCCTATATCCACATTTATTGTATCTATTGTTATTGGTAAAAATAACTTTTGGGGAAAAGGAAAATGGGCATTCACTCTTTTCTTTGGCGTAATGTATATGCTTGCTGAATATGGCACATTCAAAATGGCAAACAACATTGCTTTTAACAAACTGAATGCCCCTGACTTGGGAATGATTGTAGCCGGAGCAATAATCGCTGCAATCGGTATGTTGGTAGGTTCACTGTGGAATAAGAAGCGCCACAATCAAAAAAATAAGTAACAAGAAAAATTCAAGTTTGTAGAATAAAGAAAATCGGGATTTATAAAGGAGAATATTGATGAAACTATTTTTATGTTCGCACTTTTCAAGTGTAGGAAGTCTGATAAAGGAAGAAATTGAAAATAAGAAAGTCGCATTTATTCCAACAGCTTCACTGCGTGAAGGCTACACCGGTTATGTCGGCTCGGCTCGAAAATTATTCAAAAAGTTGGGAGCAATCGTAACTGAAATTGATATTTCAACGGAGGCTTATTCAACGATACAGTCTGTTTTTGAAGAAGCAGATGTGATATATTTTACCGGCGGAAATTCTTTCTTTCTTATGGACCAGCTCCGTAAAACGGGAACTGATGGACTGCTGAAAAAGGAATTGGCAAATGGAAAATTGATGATCGGCGAGTCGGCAGGCGCAATTATATGCGCTCCAAGCATCCAATATATCGAGCAAATGGATGAAAAGCCGGAGGACTACTCACAAGAAGATGATGCAGGGATTGATTTGATTGATTTCTATGTTCTTCCGCATTATCTTACAGCACCGTTTAAGAAAGTTACCGAGAAAATAATGACTGAGTTTTCGGATTTGAATCTATGCCCAATTAACAACCGTCAGGGAATTGTAATTGATGGTGAAGATTCAAAGGTTATTTGCAAAGACTAATTTGAAAATTCAAGTTTGTAGAATTAAGAGAATCGGAATTTGACTAAGGAGACTAACTATTAAAAGTCAAGCCCTAAAATGATATTTTTTGAATAAAGTACAGAAATGTATTTTTAGATAT
>NZ_JBBMES010000033.1:0-7648 GCF_040096395.1 Lachnospira hominis (ex Hitch et al. 2025)
TCACCGTCATTTACGGAGAAGTTCACGCCGTCAAGGGCGCGGGTGATATTCGGCTTTGTGCCGTAATACTTTTTCAGGTCGATAGTCTGTAAAATGCTCATACTCAAAACTCCTTTCAAGACTTTCTGCCTGCTGATAAGGGTATTGTAAAACCCAAATGTCCGCGAAATGTTACAGCGGCCCAAAAATTTCATTGAAAATCGGGGTGAAATGTTACAACGCTCGGACATTTCAAAAAATTTACGGCGGGCAGCCGGAAATGGCCGTCCGCCGTAGCTCATGATCTGTTCTAAAACCAATTCGCCTTTTGATTTCTAAATTGAGGAGTATCGCTTTCTTGATAAGGATTGTAGGTATTACGGTTACACCCAAACTCTTTTAATGATTTTATTTTATTGTCCTCTGTCCATTCAATCAAAGAAATACCGTCAAATTCCTCTATATCCCCATTGTTCATTCCATTTTTGAAATACCACTCTACAATCGTTTGATTTTCTTTATGGAAAAATTGCTTGATTTCCCAAACTACCACCTTTCCACGGGTATTCCACTCCTGAAACCAATGTTTTACTGTTTTACGATTGCTATACTGGGGACACCAACTTTCTGTATAGAGTACATCTTCCGCAAAAATATCATCAATGCCCATATCTTTCTGATAAAGCCACATATCAAACCACAGTCGGATTATTTTTTCTCGTTCATTCATAATAGAAACACCTCGCTTGTTTACTTTCATTTTGTAGGCAGCATAATGGAAAATTCCGAACCCTTGCCCGGCTCCGAAACCACTTTGACATAGCCGCCCTGCCGCATTACAATCTCGCGGGCCAGATACAGGCCAATGCCCACGCCCTGCTGTTCGTGTACTTCTTCCTCACGATAGAAGCGCCGGAAGATGGCAGCCTGATTGCTTTCGGAAATGCCCTTGCCGGTGTCGGTCACTTTGACCTCCACATACATTTCCCACAGCACCACCGACACAGCGATTTTCCCGCCTGCCGGGGTGTACTTCACCGCATTGTCCAGCAGGTTAAAGAGGGCTTCCGATGTCCACTTGCTGTCATGGGAAACGGTCAAATCCTCCGGGCAGTCCACGGACACGGCGATTTCCTTTTTCTCCGCTGCATACACGATCCCACTCATGGCCTGTGCCACGGTATCAAAGAGGCGGCCCGGTTTCTTGTCCAACTGGATCACGCCTGTTTCCAGACGGGAGGTTTTCACAAGGGCCTGAAAGAGAAAGTCCAGCTTATCCGTCTGGCTGCGGATTCCCCGGATAAAGTCGGTGCGCTCTGCCTCGGCCATAGGCTTTTCCAGCAGGGTGTCCGTCGCCATTTTCAGATTGCTTACCGGCGTTTTCACCTGATGGGAAATATCCGATACAAGGGTCTGTAACTCCTGCCGTTCCTCGTCCACCCGGCGACGGTTCTCCTGCATGATCTGGTAAAGCCTTGCCAGCCGGTGTCCGATTCTGGCAAGCTGGGTTTCGCTGTCCTCTGGCCGCTGGGGCGCTTCATTTCCGGCAATCATGTGGTCTAAGGTCTGGCACAGGTCAGCGGTAAACTGTGATAACCGTTTTCCAAACGCCTGCGTCAGTACAAAAATCCCTACAAGGGCGCACAACAGCAGCGTCCCGCCCGTCAGCAGCACCGCCGTCTGTTTTGTCACAAGAAAAAGGGCTATGGTGATCCCGGACATGGAGAGGGCAAACCCTATTGCCACCCGGCCAAACAGCCGCTTTACCGAGAGGTTTTGAAACTTCATTTTGCCTCGCCTCCCGTCCATTGATAGCCCATGCCGTAAACGGTCTTGATGTAGGGCGCGCCGCCGTCGGATTCAATCTTGCTGCGAATCCGGCTGATAGAAGTTGTCAGGGTGTGTTCGTCTACAAACCTTTCGTCTATATCCCACAGCTTTTCCAAAAGCTGTCCACGGGTCAGCACTTGCCGGGGATTTTTGCGGAACAGGTTCAGCATTTTGTACTCCATCGGGGATAGGGTCAGGTGCTTGCCATTTAAGGAAGCCGTCTGTTCCGAGAAGTCCAGAAACAGCCGCCCGTCGTCGTAAATGTCCTTGGCCGGTTTGTGGTGTTCCAGCATGGCGAACATGGCTTTGATTTTCCGCTGCAAGGCCCCAATCACAAAGGGCTTTGTGATGTAGTCCACCGCGCCCACCTCATAACCCCGTATCTGGTCGCTCTCCTGATCGTTGGCGGTCAGGAAAATCACGATGGTATCCGGGTGCTGGGGCTTTATCAGCTTGCACAGTTCAAAACCGTTCCCGTCCGGCAGGTTGATGTCCAGCAGCACTAAATTAAATTCCCGCTGGCGGATGGCTTCGGCTGCGGTTCTGGCATTTAGGGCAGAAGTCACGCCGTAGCCGTCTGCGGTCAGGTTATAGGCCAACATCTTATTCAAAAAACTGTCGTCCTCGACAATTAAAATCTGCTTCATATCCTCACTTCCTTTGCTTTTTGTAGATAGTATAACAGGCAAATGTCCGTGAAATGTTACAGCGGACGAATTTTTGAAAAAATTATTTCTTCATAAATTGTATAGCATGTTGGCTTTTACATCAAGATTTTACAAGTGAATAGTGAAATGAAATACTACCTTACATAAAGTTTCATTACATTCTCATAATCCAACCCGAAATGTACAATGATATAGGGTGATATGAGAATGAACCAAGATGAAAGAAGGTTTGACTTTCACGACCTCGGGGCAGCTCTCAAAAGAGCCAGAGAAGAAAAGGGCTGGACACAAGCCTACGTTGCGGAATTAGTAGACCGTGACTCCCGTACCATTATGAATATTGAGAACAAAGGTCATTATCCCAGCTTCGACCTTTTTGTTAAACTCATTACCATGTTTGACGTTTCAGTTGACCAGTTTATTCATGCGGACGGAGGGGCAAGGTCAAGTTCTTGCAGAAAGCACATTGATATGCTCCTAAATTCTATGAATAAAAAAGAGCTTGTTGTAATAGAAGCCACAGCCGAGGGCATTAAGAAAGTCAGAGAAACGGAGGTTCTAGAATAAGGGCCTCTGTTTTTTTGCGCCATTTTAGGGGCTGTCGCTAAGTGGCAAGCAATGCCTCTGTGGCCACAAGTGGCACAAAGGCGGCTTGTTGGGGCTCGCCCCAAACCCGTATCTTCGGGCCAACATGGCCCGAAGTGTCAGCGTCGCTTTGCTCCTTGTTTTCATAATCTCAACGCTCCTTTTCCTGCTTTCTTCCCGGTTCGGTGTAGCCCATCAAAGTGTCAATGTTCGCCTTGATCGTGACGATCTCCTGCATATCCCGTCGCGCCTTTTGATATTCTCCATAGAGCTGTTTTTTCTTTGCTGTGAGCTTACGGCCTTCTTCCTTCAGCACATCCATTTTGGGGAGCTTCGCCCCGCCCAGCAGAGAGCGCATTTCCGCTTGTGCAGCCCGGTACAGTTCAAGGTCGGCCTCATGCTCCGCGAGGAATTTCCGGCTGTACTTCATCGCCTTATACTGCTCAAAGACTGGGCGGTGGCCGGACACGATCTCATAGCCGCCATCCTCACGGGGACGGACAATAGCGGGCTGGGTCACGCCCTTGTCCTTGACGCTGGACACCATAGCTCGCATTTCTTCATCGTCCCGGACTTCAAAGGGATGGTTCTTGAAGGCGTGGAGCTCGTTCAGCTTGATATAGACGATCTGTTCCTTGCCCCGGCGTGGAGCATCCTTCGGTTTTTCGGGTCCCTTCGGAGCAGGAGCGGTCTGTACCGTTGGAGCCGTTTTTTTCTCCGGTTCCTTTTTGACCGCATTTTCCGGTTTCTGTGCGGGAGTTTTGGGCTTCGGGGCTGCGGCCTTGTCCTTATCTGCTTTCGGTGGACGGCCCCGGCGCTTCGGCTGTTCCGGCTCTTTGGGGTTTTCCTCCGCTTTTTTCGGAGCCTCCGGCTGCTTTTCCGGTTTCTCCGCTTTTGCCGGGTCAGGCTTTTCCCCGCCGGGAGCTGCCGCCCGTTCCTCGGCTTTCTTTTCCTTCATAATTTCAGCGAAGTTATAGACAGAAACCTGTGGGTTCTTTACCTCTGGTTCCGTCTTTTTTTCCGGCTCCGGATAAACTAGGGGAGCGGGAGGCGTTTCCTTGCCCGGCTCGCTATCCGTTACCGGCTGTTCCGGCGTTTTTGTGGTTTTATCATCTGCCATAAGCATTTACCTCCTGTTTTTTGGCATGAAAAAAGAGGCTCAACTTTTCAGTCAAGCCCCCGTGGGAAGTTTCTCCTTTCTCCGCCATGATACAAAAATACCGCCCGTAGTCTCGTTTGGGCGGTACTTTGTGTAAGATTGGCAGTCCATTATTAAGTTTTTTATTATGTTCCCTTTGTACACCGTTGCAATGTTTTATATTGCAACAAATCTGCATTAAAAAAGGACGCAGGATTTCTCCCACGCCCTCACAACTATCTGGCTTTATCTTCCATTACCTTCGCTACTTCCTTATGTGCCAATTCCTGTTTCACCTCATCCACGCCTCTAGCCTCAAATGCATCTGCATTATACTGATACTCCTGTGGTTCAGCAACCATCGGTGAATATACAACCTCTTCTTCCACTCGCTCAGCTTCTGCCCTCTCCGGCTCTGTCTGTTCCTGCTTCTTCATATTCTCCATATGCTTTTCCTTATCAAGCTTCACATTCATAGCCAGATTATCCAGCTTATCAATAGATGCATCCAAATGAAGTTTCATTGATACAAGCATCTTTTTCACTGCTTTCATCGGAGCAAGTACTGCCTTTGTAATTGGATGTTTCTGCTCTTTCTGAGAATAATCTACCTCCGGTTTGTCAGCAAAAGTACGGAATGCATTAGCTGCTGTCTGCCCGGCTTCACGAAATTCTTTTGCAAGAAGTGCTGTCTTTGCTATATCCTTATCCGTGGTCTTAATTGCGCCTCTTACATTCTCTCGGATATCAAGAAGCCTTTTCTTAATTCCTAAGAACTCCGACACCCTGTATAATGCAGTTCTTCCCTTTGCCTTTCCTTCATCAACTACGCTCTTTGCTGTAGATTTGACCTGTGCTTTCACTTCCAATACCTGCGACTTTATCTGCTCACGTCTGGTATTAAGTCGCTCCTGTGCTTCCGACAATGCCTTTTTAGCATTATTGACAAGTGTATCTTCCTGCATTTCTTTGATCTGGTTCTGCATATTGGTTAGTTCTTCCGTCATGGAATCAATCTTTTTCTCCAGTCCATCCACATAGCTGCATATCTCAAATACATCATTTGCCTGCTCTTTCATGGCATTTTTCTTTAATAATTCGAGAAGTTCCCTTATGACCTCCTCATTGGTAAGTGTTTTTCCTGCTTCCATATCCATTCTGTTTCCTCCATTCTGTAAATGGGGCAGCCTTGGCCGCCCCTGTTCTCCGATTGCTAATTATCGAAAGGGTGTTGCCTCTTTGTCCTTCTCTTTATCGGGATTGCCATGATGTTTCTCAGCACTCTCCCTAGCTTTTTCATTGCTCTTATCCTTTGCTTTCTCATATTCCGAGATAATCTCATTATAGAGTTTTTCCCTGAAATCCTTTGTGACCGGATAGCAAACATCCTGGTAAATAGGCTTACCCTGCTCATCCACCTGCTTTGTTTTATAAGAAGGCATTGATACAAAGATTTTCTCTTTGCCTTGCACGATATTGATGTTATTTACGATGAAACTGTTTTCAAAATAAATGCGTGCAAGTCCCTTGATGTTACTGCCTTCCCTCTCATAAGGTGTCACAGTTACGGAAAACTCAGGCATTTCCTGTATTCTGTCCCGCTTCTGTGTCTCCTCTTTCTCCGGTTCCCTGATTCTTGCATAGGCATCAAGGATATTGGTATAGAGTTCCTCACGAAACTCTGCTGTGATAGGATTGCACACATCCTTATAAATCACACCATTGCTTTCATCACGCTCATTGGAGCGGTATCTAGGCATTGATACAAAAAGCTCTCCCTTGTCCTTATTCTCAAGGATTGCAATATTGGTGATCTTAAATGAATCACCGAATACCACTGTTGCAAATCCTTTGATATTGCTGCCCTCTTTTGCCCTTACTTCGTTTACCTTAATTGAATACTTCATATGCTATTCCTCGCTTTCTTTTTGTTCTTTGTTTTGCTCCGGTATGATAAACTCACACCAAAGCTGTTCTATCTGTTCACAAGACAATCTGCCATTTAACCAGTTGCCAAGTGTAACGACCATTCCGTCCTGCTCATAGTAGAGCCACTCCTGTGTTTCAATGTTCCCCTCATACACGATGGTCACATCAAAATCAGGCATAAATAATCCTTCCTCTGCATCCCATACACAGGCTATTCCCTGTCTGAGTGTCAGATTCAGGCTTTCGACATACACAGACCAGCCGCTTACGACTATCTGAAATTCATCATCAATCTCTGCAATATCATCCTCGATGTCAATTAGCTCTTCCATTTCCGATACTGCATCTTCTATCTCACCTAACCGGTATCTCTTATTCATCCATCACCGCCTCCTTATAAATGCACCTGACTACAAAACGCATGGTTCCTTTCTGGGAACAGGTAAAAAGAGTTAGTTCTTTTTCATCGCCCTGTGTCTTGATGCTGTTATCATACGGATTTACTACCTCTGTCTCTGTTACCTCATAGATATGCTTCAGCCCATTTTTGTCGGTTATCATTACTTCATCACCTATGGATATCTGACTTAGTGGTGTAAAAAATGTGCCATATCTGCTGCCATTGTGACCGCACAATACACAGTTGCCACTCTCCCCAATCCCTGCTGTTTCTTCTATATGACCGATCCCGGCATTAAGCACTTTACTTGTGGTTCCTTCCATTACCGGATACCGGATATCTATGCCCGGTATCTCAATGATACCGATAACACCGCCTTCTTTAAAAATGGCTTCATCCTCTTCACTAATGGAGGTTTGCTCTTCCTCCACATCTGTTTCTTCATCGTAATCATCCTCCAATGTCTGCTCAAATTCACTTATGAGCTGTTCTGTCTGTTTTTCTCCTGTTGCCCGCCAGAAAAAAGGGACTGCCATAATGGCAATCCCTGCTGTAATCAGTAGTCCTGCGACCACTTTTCTTATGCTCATATTATTCACTCTCCTATCGTGTTCTGCCCTCTCTGTCGGCTGTATAAGCACCTTTATCCTCTGCTACAATTGCTGCAGATTCCATCCTGTCATCTGCTTCTCTTTCTTCCTCCGGTCCGCTCAGGTCTGCATCCACAGCCTTTGCGTTCTCAAGATCAAGCTGGGCATTCAGTTCACACTGCCTTGCCAGCTTTTCTTCCAGTTCCTTGCTGTACGCAAATGGCTTGTCATACTCAGTCTTTGATGCTTCAAGGTCATTCTGATACTGCTCAATCTTCTTTTCCAGAAAATCAATGTTCTCATGAAGTCCGTTGAACAGGTTTTCCAGCTTTACCATACTGCCGACCGGACTTGTGGAAAGCTCTGCCTTGTACTCAGTCTTTCCACGAAGCACCATATAATTGATACCAAGGAAGTTCTTTTCCACAAGCAGTTCAAATCCATGGAATTTACCGATTGCAGTTGTCTCTCCGGTCTTACATTTGCTGATTGCTTCAAGCATCATCGTTCCTCCATCCACACGCTCTGT
>NZ_JBBMES010000034.1:0-7116 GCF_040096395.1 Lachnospira hominis (ex Hitch et al. 2025)
ATTTCTTTCATTCGTAAGAATGGGCACATTCTGAGAGGAGGTGAGCGTATGCAGGTAAAGGGTTTATTCTTAAATTACAAGAAAAACAGAAGACTTATGCAGTATTTCTTTAGAATAAGAGAGCTGGTATAATGAAAGGAGTTTAAGATGCACAGAATACGGGACAGTCCTATGTGTCCCGTGCATTACAGATAAATAGTTCACCGCAAGGGTGGATGGCACGGAACACAAAGCCCGTCCCTCTTGCGGAGAAGGGATGGGCGATTACTATGAAGAAGATAAGTATTATCTTATTATCCGCAGTACTGGTCTTTTCAATGGCTGCCTGTAATGGTGGTAAGGAAAAGGCTGATAATCAGACAGAGAAACAGACGGAAAGCGTAAAGCCAACTGAAGAAGCAGAAATGGCAACGGAAGCTGTCACAGAGGTCACAACCGAAGCTGGAAGCGAAGAGACAGAGAAAGATATTGCCGAGGTTAAAGATTCAGAAGAGAAGAATGATAAGGAAGATAACCGGTCCGCTGATAATGAAACTGCTTCAAGGCAGGAAGAAAAGCCAAAGCAGAATGACGAGCCGGAACAGAAAGCTTCAGTAAATGATAATGAGGAAGCTGGCGGAAATCAGAGTAATGCAGGTAATGGTGGTCAGACTACAGACAGTCCGAAAGACAATGTGAGCAATCCACAGCCTGCATCCGTGGCATACAGTCCACAGAATGTTGTGTCACTTGCAACAGCAAAGTGTCAGGCAGGAGGGATGATTACCACACAGCAGAATTTACAGAATCATTTGAATGACGGCAGTATCACGCAGGAAGAGTACAATGAGTATTATCCTTACGATGGTATGGAAGGCTCTTATTATAGTGTGTTTGTAGAGACAGACCTCAACAAAGCAAGTACCATTGATGGACAGCGGTTATCATCTGAGGATGCAATCGCAGGATATATTGCAAGTATGTTACTTTTGGAAACAGATCCGGTATTCTACATCAGTTATGATGGAGTTTACACGACA
The DNA here is from genome assembly GCF_040096395.1 of Lachnospira hominis (ex Hitch et al. 2025). Classification (NCBI taxonomy): domain Bacteria; kingdom Bacillati; phylum Bacillota; class Clostridia; order Lachnospirales; family Lachnospiraceae; genus Lachnospira; species Lachnospira hominis (ex Hitch et al. 2025). The sequence goes on from NZ_JBBMES010000034.1 coordinate 1,020, forward strand.
GGCGGTACAAACTATTACGAGTTTCGATGTCACAGATAAATAAAAACGAATAGAAGCAGAAGGAAGAAAGATGTAAGCTATAAACTTATGTCTTTCTTTTTTTGTACCCGTTCAGAGCCAAGCAAAATTTCATAAATCGGTTGTGAAATGCTTGCATTTCTAAGACTGATTTTGAAATTTTATTTGGCGGATACGCCACATGAGCAAAAATTGCAGTAGGCAATTTTGCGAATAGGCTCTGAACTAATTGAGATTTAAGGAGGAAAGAGCACATGAAACAGAAACTAAAGCGTTTTATGGCAGGATTTATGGCTATGCTCACACTGGTTGGAACACTCTTTACGAATGGAACAACAGCATTTGCAGCCAGTCCGCAGGCAAATATTGCGTTCTGGAATGCGTCAGTCAAAAATTCCGGAGAAGTAAGTGAGCTGAAGCCCGGATATAATCATGGCAAGATTCTGTATTCAATTCTTGACGGAAATTCTGCATATTGTATGAATTTCGGATTAAGAGCAGATGGCGGTCAGCTTATGAACAGCTACGATGATGCGAGCACATCAATGTCAGCACAGCAGAGAAAGCTTTTAAGTTACTGCCTTTATTATGGGTTTAACAGTACACAAAAGGCGGCACCAAGCAACAGTCAGTGCGATGAGTATATCGCAACTCAGGCAATGGTATGGGTTATTGTAGCAGATATCTTTGGAACCGGAAGCGGTGATTCAGCAGCAAGAAAGCTCTGTAACACAGCACCAAGTCCTGATTCTTCATACAGCTATTATGAGAGACTTAGGGACAATATCAGCAGCTCCTACAATGCAACACTTCCAAGTTTTGCATCACGCAGAACCAGTGAGGCACCAACTTATGAGCTGAAGTGGAATGAGGGAAGTCAGAGATTTGAAGCAACATTATCTGACAGCAATGGTGTCTTATCAGACTTTGATTTTGGCATCAGCGGATATTCTGTTGATAAGAATGGCAACAGTATTACAATCTCTTCAACGAGTGTGAATACCACAGCTACAACAGGAACATTCACATCCAATGCTGGCAAGGTTGAGACAACATCAAGCTGTGTATTCTGGCTTACAGGAAAGAGCGGATATCAGGAGTTTATTTCTGAAAGACCGACAGCAGATCCTGTCAAAGCCTATATCAAGGTCAAGACAGAGAACATCGGATATGGTGAGCTTACAAAGACAGATGAGTCAAGCGGAGTGAAGCTTTCCGGTGCAGTCTATGGAATTTATTCTGACAGCGGATGCACAAACAGAGTACAGACCATGACAACAGATGGAAACGGATATGCAAAGTCAGCTGCACTTGTCGCAGGCACTTATTATGTAAAAGAGATTACAGCACCAAAGGGCTATGTTCTTTCCGGTAAGGTTCATACTCTTACTGTAAGAGCGGGACAGACAACCGGAATCTCTGCAACAGATAAGGAGCAGCTTGGAGCAATCACAATCTACAAGGAAGGTGAAGTGCTCAGCTCATGGAATGGAAGTAACTTTATTTATGAGAAAAAGAAGCTTCCGGGAGCAACATTTAAGGTGACAGCAGGAGCAGATATCTACAAGGCAGATGGTACAAAGGTGTATAGTGCTGGCGATGTTGTAGCAGAAAGCCTTACAACAGGAGCTGACGGACAGGTGGTATTATCTGACCTTCATCTTGGAACCTATGTGGTTACTGAGATTAAGAGCATTGATGGTTATACAATCAATACCACACCTCAGACAGTAGCAGTTGAGTATAAGGACCAGACTGTGACAGTACAGTATGAATCAACTACGATTGAGAATACAAGACAGAAAGCCGATGTATCTGTCGTAAAGAAGGACTCTGACACAGAGAATCCTCTTGATGGTGGCAAGTACACACTTTATGCCGGAAATGACATCAAAAACTATGCCGGACAGGTTATTGTGACAAAGGGTACAGCTCTTGAGACAGTAACTACAGGTGAGGACGGAAAGGCAAGCTACAGCGTGGATCTGCCAATCTCTAACGGATATTATGTCTCAGAGACACAGGCACCATATGCGTATATCAGAAACAGTAAAGATGTTTACAGCTTCAATTTCAATGTATTACCTGAAACACAGGCAAAGGCATCATTCAGTCACACATTTGTAAATGACAGAACCACAGCAAAGATTCATATCTACAAGGTAGATAAGGAATCAGGCAAGGCAGTAGCCCAGGGAGATGCAAGCCTTGAAGGTGCAGTTTATGGTCTTTATGCGAGAAACGATATCGTGCATCCGGACGGAGCAACAGGTGTTGTATTTAAATCAGGGGACTTAGTTGCAACTCTTACAACAGATAAGAATGGCGAGGCAGAGGTAAATAACCTTTATCTTGGCAACTATTATGTGAAAGAAATCACACCATCAAAAGGCTATCTTCTTGATGAAGAGGAGCACGATGTAGTTTGCGACTATGAGGGAGACCTTGTAGCAGAGGTATCAAGAAGCACAACCTCAGCAGAGCAGGTCATCAAGCAGCCATTCCAGCTTATCAAGGTATCGGACAATGGCGATGATACTGAAGCAGGCTTATTGGCAGGTGCAGAGTTCACAGCTTATTTGAAATCATCTTTACCTGTAAAGGCAGATGGAAGTTATGACTTTGACAAGGCAACTCCGGTAGTAATCGGGGAAAACGGAGCAACAACAATCACATCCGATGACAAGGGACATGCAGTTTCTATTGCAATTCCTTATGGAACCTATGTGGTAGTAGAGTCAAAGACTCCTCACAACATGAAAACTATCAAGCCATTTGAGGTAAAGATTAAGGAGAACCATCCAACAGAGCCTCAGACATGGAGAGTTTTCTTAGACAGGGAGTTTACAGCAAAGCTTCGTGTAATCAAGAAGGATTCTGATACAAAGCAGACAGTACTTGTACCAAATGCTGAGTTTAAGATTTTCAACCTTGATAAGAATGAATATGTAACCCAGTACACAACTTATCCGTCAAAGGTTAAGCATACTTCATTCTTTACAGATGAGGATGGAGATTTAATCTTACCGGAAGCACTTAAAATCGGTAACTACCGCATTGAAGAGGTCAAAGCACCATTCGGATATGTGGTAAACGATAACTATATCAACATTTCGGTTGATACAGACACAGCATTTGAGACTGATGGAGATACCAATGATGCCATCATCACAGTGGAATATTCCGATGCCCCGGCAGTAGGAGAACTTACTGTTGAAAAGAAGGGAGAGGTACTTGACGGATTTAAGGGCGGACTTTTTGCAAACTCTGAGGATAAGGAGTTTGTCTATAAAGAGGGCTCTCTTGCCGGAGCAGTATTCAAGGTGTATGCAGCGGAAGATATTTTCACAGCAGACAACCAGAAGGACGCAGATGGTAACCGCACCAAGTATTACAGTAAGGGCGACCTCGTGGCAACTCTTACAACAGGCAAGGATGGAAAGGCAACAGCTAAGAATCTTCCTCTTGGACAGTACAGAGTTGTGGAAGTGGAAGCACCATACGGCTATGTATTAAATCCGAATGAGCAGAAAGTGACATTCACATATGTGGATGATAAGACACCTGTTATCAAGGAAAGTCTTACTTTCTCTAATGACAGACAGAAACTTGATATGTCAGTGACAAAGCTTGATTCAGAGGACAACACACCGATTGCAGGTGCTGTATTCGGACTCTATGCAGATGAGGACATCAAGAATGTGGATGGCAAGGTAATCATCGAAAAGGGTACACTCCTTGAGAAAGCAACTTCTGATGAAAACGGAAAGATTGCTTTTGTTAAGGATTATCCGTTTGCAAAGTATGTTGCAAAAGAGATTGAAAAGCCTGCCGGATATGTGACAAACGAAGAGGTAGTAACCTTTGATACCAAGTATCAGGGACAGGATGTGAAAACTGCTGTATATAGCAGCGAGTATAAAAATACTCCGACAACCTTTGAATTTACAAAGACGGATATTACAAGTGGCGCAGAGCTTAGTGGTGCAACACTTACTGTACTTGATAAGGATGGAAATGTGGTAGACACATGGACATCTGATGCAAAGGAAGCTCATGTAATCAAGAAGCTTGTAGTTGGCGAGACTTACACACTTCGTGAGGAGTTTGCTCCATACGGATACCTGAAAGCAACCGATATTCAGTTTACAGTAGAGGATACAGGCGATGTGCAGCATGTCGAGATGAAGGACGAGGTTCCGACAGGTTCTATCGTAATCAACAAGGATGGTGAGTTTGTAACAGATACCACTCTTATGAAGGGACACTGGTATGATTTCATTTTCAATTACTTCAAGGATAGTCTCGCAGGAGTAACCTTTGATGTATATGCAAAAGAGGATATTGTGAGTGCAGACGGACTTGGAACTGTATACCACAAAGCTGGTGACAAGGTAGCAACCATTGTTACGAACGATAAGGGCATTGCAAGAATTGATGACCTTCCACTTGGAAAGTATTATCTTGTAGAGACAAAGACATTAGATGGATTTGTGCTGGATGATACACCGATTGATGCAGACCTTTCTTATATCGACCAGAATACAAAGGTTGTATTTGCGGGAATGGATGTAACCAATGAGAGACAGAAGGTGCAGATTACTGTCACAAAGACTGATTCAGAGACGAAGAATGCTCTTGAAGGTGCAGTATTCGGCTTATTTGCGAAAGAGGATATCGTAAATAAAGATGGAAAAGTCATTGTCAAAGCAGATACACAGATTGAGAGAGGTGTTACTGGAAAGGATGGCAAAGTAACATTTACCTCTGACCTTCCGCTTGGACAGTATTATGTCAAAGAGATTGAGGCACCAAAGGGCTATGTGAAGTCTGATAAGATTTTTGATGTGGATGCTTCATATCAGGGAGATAAGGTAAAGGTTATCGAGTTTGACGCAGCATTTGAAAATGCACCGATCAAGGTAGAAATTTCAAAGACTGATATCACAGGCAAGAAAGAATTGCCTGGAGCAAAGCTTTCGGTTATTGATGCTGATGGAAAGCTTGTTGAGAGCTGGACATCAGAGGCAGGAAAGACTCATATGATTGAGAGACTTCCTGTCGGAAAGTACACACTCAGAGAGGAATCTGCACCATATGGATATAAGGTGGCAAGTGATGTAACCTTTGAAGTAAAGGAGACAGCAGAAATCCAGAAGGTATCCATGAAAGATGAACAGGCAGTCGGTAAGATTGTCATTGAGAAAACTGACAAAGTAACCGGAAAGCCGATCGAGGGTGTTGTATTTGAAGTAAGGGATAAGGACGGAAAGGTGCTTGATACACTCACTACTGACAAGAATGGTCATGCAGAGAGCAAGGAACTTCCTATCTGCACTTACAACGAGGATGGTTCATTCAAGGAAGATATCCATTATACAGTAGTTGAGACAAAGGCAGCTGACGGATATATCCTTGATGAAACAGCTCATGATGTAACTCTTCGATATGATGACAATGCACCGGATGTTGTTGTAGCAACTCTTAAGCTTGTCAATGTACCGACAGAGCCTAAGCTTCCACAGACAGGCGACAATGCAAATCCGCTTCTTTATCTTGGAATTGGTGCACTTGCACTTATTACAGGTGTTGGAGTAGGACTTCGTGGAAGAAAGAAAAAGAATAAACAGTAACAATTAACCTTGCGGGGAATGTAAGCCAGTAACTTATGTTCCCTGCTTTTTTAGATTAAGGAGGAACCGTAATATGATGAATTACGAGATTTTTAAGGAAGTAGTAAAAGAAAAGTTTATGGATTATATGCCTGAGAAGTTCAAAGGAATGGAGCTTGTGGCAGAACCCGTGGAAAAGGTGAATGTGACTCTTGATGGCATCATCTTAAGAGAAGAAGGCAGGAACATTTCGCCTACGATTTATATCAATGACATGTATAAGAAGTATCAGGACTGTGGCGATCTTGAGGAAACACTTATGGCTGCATGTGACTTCATGGAAAGGGCATATGAGCAGACTCCGGTTGTTGATGTGGACAGCATTATGAGGGATGCTAACGAGAAGATTGTATTCCAGCTCATCAATACAGAGCAGAATAAGACATTTTTGGAACAGGTGCCGCACA
>NZ_JBBMES010000035.1:0-6544 GCF_040096395.1 Lachnospira hominis (ex Hitch et al. 2025)
GGACAGCAATAGAAAGAAATAATATATTTGCAACAATCAAAAGGTGTGCAAAAAAGCTAAAGCCGGAGTATAATGGAAATGTATATCTGGAAACGGTCAGATGTTATTTTGACATATCGCAAGAAAATCTGGAAAAGTGCCGATATACATATCATGGGAACGAAACATACGCCTTTCTGATGTCGGACAAGTATATTATGGCATTGTATACGCATTGTTTGGTGGCGAGAAAGGAAGCTGCCATGAAGGATGTGCAGATGGAAGGGCTTACAGAAAAAGAGTATGGAATGGTAAGGCTGACGAAGGTGGGGGATGTTTTGTTTCAGGCATTCTTGTTTGATGATGTAAAGTTTCAGACTGGAAATATAATTGGAGAATTATTAACAATCTATGTCGAGAGAAGGAGAATTACTAATGGTAAAGAGGGATGAAGAAGTTATTAAGCAGATACTAGAATATGTTTTAGATAAAAGATATTGTCAAGCTATTTTGATTGATGGTGAATGGGGAACAGGAAAAACTTTTTTTGTTAAGGACAAATTACTTAACAGGTTACGGGAGACGGTGCCGCAAAAAAATATATATTATGTTTCATTGTATGGTATATCATCTTCTGAGCAAATTGTGGATGAAATTTATTCTTCGATGGTAGAAGAATTTATAGAGAAAAAACTGGGTGAAGATAAAGGAAAAATGCTTGAAAAAGGGATTTCATTTACATCGAAATTGTTTGCAGCAGGAATGAAATATTTTAATTTAGATTCTAAAGATTTACCTCAATTATCTGATTTAAAGGAATTGAAAGAAGCTATAATTATTTTTGATGATTTGGAGCGCTGTGAGATAGAAGTAAATCAAACACTTGGTGTGCTCAATAATCTGGTTGAGCATAATGATATAAAAATTATTTTGGTAGCGAATCAAGCTGAGATTGGAAAAATGAATTTTTCTAAAGGACTTTCACATAAATATCAAATGGTATTAGATGATAGAGTTGAATTAGATGAAAAGGGCAATTCAAAGAATAATAAAGTAAGCTATACAAAAGAACAGTTAATAAGGAGAACGGAACAACTTTTTTCAGAAGATATTTTTTATAAAAAGGTTAAAGAAAAACTAATCGGATTGACAATCTACTATCAACCTAATTTATCTGATGTGTTTGTGGCTATTATTGATAAATATATTATGGAAGATAAAACAAAAGATTATTTGTTGGAACACAAGCAAAAGATAATAAATATTTTTGAAGAAAAAAGACATTACAATATTCGTACTTTGATTTTTGGCTTAATTGCATTTGATAAGTTTTATGGTATTGTAGATGCCATTGAATTTGAACCACATATGTATATTGAGTATGAATTGGATAGAGTGTTGAAATATACTATGATCTCCTCAATTCAAATTAAGCTGGGACAGGTTGTATATTCATGGGGAAATAGTTCTTCAAAATCTGGAATAGTGTACTATGATAAGAAAAATGTTTATGAAAGTAGGGTATATGGATACAAGTTTGTTGATGATTATTTGTTGCAGTGTAAGATAGATAAAAAAGAAGTTGAAAAGGTAATATTGGAAAATGTAAACGAGCAAAAAATTATTGATGATTCGAGTAAACTGGAAAAATCGTTACAATATAGAAAATTGTATTCTTGGTGGGAATTGGAGGATGAGGATATAGAAAAGATTATTCCAGAAATATTGTTTGAATTACAAGAACAAAAATACAGTCCAAGATATTTTAAGGATATAATTGTCACACTTATGCAAATGGAATATCAAGGAATTAGCTGTTTTGATTATAAAGATTTTGTTGAACTGATGGAACAGAAATTAAAAGTATATACGGAAGAGTTTGAACCTTGTTATTTGGAGATTTTAAGTGACAATGCAGAGTTTGTTGAGAAATATAATCAAATAGTTAAGCCTTTATTTGAAATATTGGAAAATAAAGAAAAGGGAGAAAAAAAGGACAATAATGATTTTCTATGCAGTCAGGAAGCATGGGATGATAACTTTGGAAAAAGGTGCGAAGAACATAGAGAAGAATATTTATGTGATAATAAATTTTTCTATTATATTGAGCCGGAAAAATTTATTGACCAATTACAAAATGCTAAAGTTATCAATATTTATAATTTTATGGATGGCGTTAGACAAGTATATAATTTTTCAAACTTGAATGAATTCTTTAAATCAGACGTTCCGAATATAAAATGTATATTGGATTATATTGATGTTGAGAAGATGAATCAAGGGAAAAAAACCAGAAATATGGCATTGGTAAAATTAAAGAGCAAATTACAGGAATATTTAGAACTTATTGAGGTACCTATATATAAAATTTAGTGGAAACAGCGTCAGGGCAGTTATAAGTCGAGAGATTTGTAGCTGCCCTTTTTTTATTGCTGTTGGACACGATGTCCAGAAGAGGAAAGGAGAATTATGAGGTATTTATTACATCGGCTGTATGTTCCGCCTTAGCGGAGCATACGCACAGGAAGATGCAGATCGGAGGTACTTATGCAAGAGGAAGTAACGCAGAAAACAATCGCTCTTGTAATTAAGACTGCTAAACTGGATGCCAACGTCTTGAAGGCTGCAATGCGGATGTATCTGAACCACCGCAGACAGAAAGCACAGAAAACGCATGGTAAAACTTCTGTGAAAAAGCTGGTTGGCGAGGGCGTGGGAGTTTCGTCTATCAAAGTGACGGATGGCAATATCAAATCCTTTGAGCGGGTAGCTCGTAAATATAATGTTGATTTTGCTGTCAAGAAAGACAAGACAACGGACCCGCCGAAATATGTGGTATTTTTCAAGGGCAGGGATGCCGATGCGGTAGCACAGGCATTCAAGGAATTTGTTTATGGTAATGAGAAACGAAAGGGCAGGATTTCCGTAAGGGAGAAACTGAAACGCTTCAGGGATGCAGTATCACAGAATAAGAACAGAGAACGGAGCCGGGAAAAGAATAAGGACAGGGGGCAGAGTCTTTGAGTAACATCATTGAAGGCATAACCAAGGATCTGAAAGCTATCCCGAAAAATCTGAAAGCAAAAGCAGGCGGTATGGATACCAAGAAGCTGGTGCTTTTGAATCTGCCCTATATCTTTGTTGGGTATTTCTGTGACAAGGTTGCATGGCTGTGGAGAGTATCAGAAGGTACAAATGCTTCTGATAAGATGATGGCAGTCATGAACCGTTTTGATAAGCTGTTTGCCAATCCTTTGCCCAGCTTCCACCCAAGAGATTTACTGATTGGTGTGGCAGGTGGCATAGCACTCCGACTTGTGGTGTATTACAAAGCCAAGAATGCCAAGAAGTTCCGGCAGGGTGTAGAATACGGTTCCGCAAGATGGGGAAATGCCAAGGACATAGAGCCATATATGGACTCTGTGTTTGAAAATAATGTCCTTCTGACACAGACGGAACGGTTGATGATGTCCGGCAGACCGAAAGAGCCGAAGTATGCAAGAAATAAAAATATTCTTGTTATCGGTGGCTCCGGTTCCGGTAAGACTCGCTTTTTTGTGAAGCCGAATCTGATGCAGATGCACTCGTCTTATGTTGTCACTGATCCGAAAGGTACGGTACTGGTGGAGTGCGGAAAAATGTTAAAAAGGGGCAAGTACAAGATAAAAGTTTTGAATACCATAAATTTTGCTAAATCCATGCATTACAATCCTTTCGCCTATATTCGGAGCGAAAAGGATATCTTGAAACTTGTAAACACGATTATAGTCAACACCAAAGGAGAGGGACAGCAATCCGGTGAGGACTTCTGGGTCAAGGCTGAAAAGCTCTATTACACGGCACTTATCGCTTATATCTGGTATGAAGCTCCGGAGGAGGAGCAGAATTTCGCAATGCTGATTGATATGATTGATGCCAGCGAAGCCAGAGAGGACGATGAGAATTTCAAAAATGCCGTGGACTTATTGTTTGAGGAGCTGGAAGCGGATAAGCCCAATCATTTTGCAGTAAGACAGTACAAAAAGTACAAACTTGCTGCCGGTGTTGTATGCTCTAAAAGACTTCTTAATCAAGCGGTTAGGAAGTCTCTTAGAACACATAACCTAAAACCGAAGAAAGGAGCGCAAGTTATGAGAAAAAACGAGAAAATCACAGCACTGTACGAACGACTGAGCCGTGATGACTTTGGCAAAGATGATGACCAACAGCGTGAGAGCAACTCCATATCCAATCAAAAGGCAATGTTGGAGGAGTTCGCCGCACGGCAGGGCTTTACAAACATTGTCCATTTCACGGACGATGGCATTAGTGGTACTTGCTTTGACCGTCCCGGATTTTTGGCAATGATGAAAGAAGTGGAAGCCGGGAATGTGGAGTACCTGTGTATCAAGGACATGAGTCGCATGGGTCGTGACTATCTGAAAGTCGGTCAGATTATGGAAATCCTGCGTCAGCGTGGCGTTCGCCTTATCGCCATCAATGACGGCGTGGACAGTGCCAGAGGTGACGATGATTTTACCCCTTTCCGCAACATTATGAACGAGTATTACGCCAGAGACACCAGCCGTAAAATCCGTTCCACTTTCCAGTCCAAAGGCAAGTCCGGCAAGCACCTCACAGGCACGGTCATTTACGGCTATCTCTGGAATGAAGCCAGAGACCAATGGTTGGTTGACCCCGAAGCCGCTGATGTGGTCAAGCGCATCTTTGCCATGACGATTGAGGGCTACGGTCCGTATCAGATCGCCAGCAAGCTGAAAGAAGAAAAAATCCTCATTCCGTCCGCTTACCTTGCCCAGCACGGCGAGGGTGTGAATAAAAACAAGACTTTCAAAGATGTGTACGGCTGGGGTTCTTCCACCATCTGCAACATTCTTGAAAAGCGTGAATATCTGGGACACACCATCAACTTCAAGACTCGAAAGCACTTCAAGGACAAGAAAAGCCATTATGTCCCGGAGGACGAATGGACGATTTTCGAGAATACCCATGAAGCTATCATTGACCAGCAGACCTTTGACCTTGTGCAGAAAATCCGTGGGAATGTCAGACGCTACCCGGACGGCTGGGGCGAAGCAGCTCCCCTCACAGGCTTGCTTTATTGTGCCGATTGCGGCGGCAAGATGTATGTCCACCGTACCAACAACGGCAAGCGTATTTCTCAATATACCTGTTCCCAATACAGCAAAGTCCCAGTTGGAAAGCTCTGCACGACACAGCACCGTATCAATGAAGATGTGGTACTGTCCCTTGTTTCCGAAATGCTCAAAGCTATTGCCGAGTATGCCAAGCATGACCGAGCCGAGTTTGTCCGTGTGGTGCAGGAAGCGCAGTCCAGCCAGCAGACGGCAGAGGTCAGAAAACAGCGCACACGCCTTGCCACAGCAAAGCAGAGAGTTTCCGAGCTGGAAGTCCTGCTCTGCAAAATCTATGAGGACAACATTTTAGGCAAGCTGTCCGACAGCAGATACGCCACTCTGGACGCTCAATACGAAAAGGAACAGTCCGAGCTTACCGCTGAAATCTCTGTTCTGGAAAAGGCTGTCAAGAGCTATGAGAAGCACGAAAAGGACGCTGACCGTTTTATCGCTCTGATTGACAAATATGAGAACTTCGACAAGCTGACCATTGCCATGCTCAACGAGTTTATCGAGAAAATCCTTGTGCATGAGCGTGACCGCAAGGGCAGTATACAGACCACACAGGAGGTCGAGATTTACTTCAATTTTGTCGGGCGATTCGTTCCTCCGGCGTTTGGAGAAGTGGAGCTTACCCCAGAGGAATTAGAAGAAATCCGCAAGCGTGAGGAACGCAAAGACAGGCTTCATCAGAACTACTTGAAGCGGAAAGCCAGCGGAGCGCAGAAGCGATACGAGGACAAAATCAAGGGGAGAAAAAAGGCAGAAATCGAAGCCAAGAAAGCCGCCATTCGTGCGGAGGATATTGCAAAGGGCGTGTTCGTTCCCGCCAGCAGTTTACCGCAGAGAGAGCCGATGAAAGGAGTACAAACAGCATGAATATCACTTACACACGGAACGGCGATTATCTTATCCCGAACATCATTATCCGCAAGACCAAGCCCATCGGACACTACGGCAGACTTCGCAAGGCGTATTTAGAAATGCACCGCCCGATACTGTTCAATGAACTGGTGCTATCCGACAAGCTCTTTGAACATTGCGCCGAGATTGAAGAAGCGGCACGAAAACGCATGGAGCTGATCGTGCCGAAGCTGGCAAAGCAGTACGGCGTGACCGAGCAACTGAAAGCCGATAATCAAATGGAATGGGTGCGGCAGATGAACGCTTGCAAGGCACAGGCAGAGGAGATTGTGAAAGCGGAATTGATTTATGATTGAGCGAGGAAGTCCGGGCAGAAAACTGTTCGGACTTTTCTCATATAGTCCAAAGTTGCGGTAGAACTGTTCACAAGTTTTATGGTATAATTTGAATACGAAAAGTGAGCAACAAATCTGGAATTTGAAAGGGTGATGATATGATGGATAAATTAAAAAAGAACATGGTTTTCTACCTACTGTTGCTGATAGATTTTTATATCGTTCCTT
>NZ_JBBMES010000036.1:0-5001 GCF_040096395.1 Lachnospira hominis (ex Hitch et al. 2025)
AAAGAAGAGACTATGATTTAACAGTTATTAAGACCTTGGAGATGGTCTCTAAAAACTACTACTATATAATACGAGGTGATTTTTATCCACATATGTTATTTCAGATATTCGTGAGCTTATCTACATCCCCAAGTTCCCCGTCATATTAATAGTCGCCTGAAAACGGAATTCCCTGTCGTCGGTGAAAAATCCGTATAGGCCATGATATTTTTCCATGACGGAAATCATGCTCTGTACGCCAATTCCGTGGCCGGGACGATATGATACAGGAATACCGTCTTTAAAGACCGGTGCATATTTTGGAGATGAGCAGTAGCTGTTTGCAATATTTATACAGAGCTGTTCATTTTTTTCATAAATTTTTAAATTGATATAGCGTTGTTCAGCTTCAGAAATGTGTGTGCATGCATTGAGGGCATTTTCAAGAGCATTTGCAAGCAGGCTGCATAAATCTGCTATTTTAAATGAATCAAAATTTGATGCGGTGACATTAAAATTAACAGTTATGTTTTGGGCAGCAGCTTTGTCGGCATATGATGACAAAATCAGATTTATCGCTTCGTTGCTGCAATATCTGATAAAACGGCTGTTTTCAAGTCCGGTGCATATTTCATCAATGTAAGAGAGAGCCTGTGAAGTTTCGTTATTTTCAATACAGTTTTTTATAAAATTCATATGGTGACGCAGGTCATGTCTGTATATAGAAGACTGTTTTTGCGAAAAGGACAGCTGTTCTATTTCTTTTGCAGCTTGTGAAGTTGCCGTCGTGAGCAGCAGATTTTCGCGTTCAGCTTTATTTTTTTCATCAGAAAATTTTAACGACAACATTGATAATATAAAATAAAATACAACAATAAAACTGTCCATAAAATCTATGACAACAGCTCCGCCTGTATACAGCAAATCAGTGTATACAGTAAATGCGTATTCCAGAATATAATAAGCCAGAGGAAGCATGAAAAATAATAACAAAGCTTTCTTTGATTCATATTTCAGGCGGATTATGTACGGAGACATATATTTGATAACGAGAATCATAAGCGGAATTGTGACAAGAATGGAAACAGTATCAGAAACCAGAGTATTACCGTCAAAAAATGATGCTGCAAGAGTTCCAAACCATTTTCTTGGTGTGCATAAAAGATATGCGGCAAGAACTGAGGTTACGGAAATTAATATATTTTTGTGAAAAGAAAAACATATTAATAAAATAAGCGGAATGTGTATAAGGAGAGGATAACATTTATAAAGAACTGTTTCACCGAGGACAAGATAGAAAACAGCCTGAATTAACGCAAATAAAATAAGTGTAATTATATAAAAGCTGCTGTATTTTTTCCAGCTTATATCTGCGAGACATAATGATACAACGATTCCGAAAATTAATACAAATATATAGTTGGTTATATTTAAAATGACAGAAATATCCATATTTTCAGTCCTCCATCTGGAATGCGAGATAATGTCGTTTAATATCGGCAACTCTTCGTTGTGCAAGTGGAATTATAAGTGAATTCTGCATATAAATATCTGTGGCGTCAATGTGTCGTATATAATTCATATTTACGAGAAAAGAGCGATGGACGAGAATAAATTCATGGTTGTTTAAAAGAAATTCGCATACATTTGAAAATTTATCCGTACATTCGATTTTTTCATCGTTTTTTAAGTGATATATGACATGATGTTTTTGTGCTTCGACACAGATAATATTTGATAACATAATTTTGTGTACACCAATATTGCTCTTTATTACAACATATTTTTCTTGTTCATATTTTCTTTTTTCGGCAATTTCGTTAATTGAATTTAAAAGACGATTTTTGTCAACAGGTTTTAATATGTAATCAGTTGCTTTGACACAGTAGCTTTCAACAGCGAATTCAGGTGAAGACGTAAGAAAAATAATATCGGAAGCTTTGTCAAAACTGCGTATTTCGATTGCAAGATTCATACCGCTTAAGACGGGCATGACAATATCAAGAATATATATGTCGAATTTTTCTTTTTGTATAATAGAGGCAAGTTCTACACTGCTTCCGAATTTTGAAATATAAAGATCGTATTTTTTTTCTTCAAAATAGTTATTTAGTATTTCGCAAATGTTATTAAGTTCCGCAATATCGTCATCACAAACAGCAATTTTCATATGTAATCTCCGTAAATCCCGGTATGTCAAAAATTCTTTAATTGTTAAAATACCGAATAATAACAACATTATAACCCGCACCGATAAAAAATTCTAGTCACTCTACGCATCGTCGATTGAAAAAATTCATTTAAAATCGTAAGATTTTCATATAGTAAAAAATAAATTATAAAATCGCGGAGGTATGATATGGATTCTGAAAAAATGGGAAAGTATATTGCAAAGTTAAGAAAACAAAAAAATATGACACAAAAAGAACTTGCGGACAAAATAAATGTTACGGATAAAGCCGTCAGTAAATGGGAGCGTGGAAAAGGTATCCCCGACATCGTTAATCTGGAGGAACTTGCAAATGTATTCGGAATTACGATTGTTGAATTAATTAACAGCGGTAAAGATAATGCCGATGCAGATAAGAATTACGCAGATTGCGAAGAGGAAAAGCGGGAACTTGCATTATATAAGGAAGAGATTGAAAAATATAATATGAGAAGAAAAAAGTTACATAAAAGTATAACTATTATATGTGTTGCTGTCGGCATTGCACTGATAACAGCAGGAATATATTTTTTAAAGAATCCATACATGCAGACGTCTGAAGCCGTTCGCGGAAGTATTGACGGTCCCACAGCGGTTTATTTTGTGAAAAAACAGCCCGCAGTAGGAAACGTCATATCCTGCATAACAGGAATTGTATGTATTGCGGCAGGAGTTGCCTTGACTGTAAAAGATACTCGTAATACATCAAAAATCAGATAACTTTATAGCCCATTTCTTTTATGGTGCGAATATCCTCATCCATTGAAATTCCTTTTACGGTCAGCATATTTCCCGTGATTGTCGCATTGGCACCTGATTTGAAACATGAAAAGCCGCTGTCGGGAAGATAATTTCTGCCTGCGGCTAATCTTATATATTGTTTCGGAAGTATAAAACGATAGAGAGCGGTTATTCTTAAAATTTCTTCTTTTGTAAGCGGAGCAAAATCGCCCATAGGTGTGCCTTTTATTGGATTTAAAAGATTAATCGGCACTGATGTGACATCAAGGTCACGCAGCGTGAATGCCATGTCGATGCGGTCTTTCATTGTTTCACCGACACCGAAAATACCGCCGCTGCAAACTTCAAGCCCAGCTTTTTTTGCCGCAATTATTGTGGCGATTTTTTCGTCATATGTATGGCTTGTGCACAGATACGGAAAATATCGTTTTGATGTCTCAAGGTTGTTATGTATTCTTACAACGCCTGCTTCTTTAAGTTTTCTGAATTGTTCTTCGCCCAGAAGACCGAAAGAGGTACAGACCGAAAGTTTAGTATCACGGCAGATTGCTTTGATTCCGCTGCATATTTTGTCAATATCTTTGTCGCTTACGCGTTTTCCGGATGATACCAGACAGTAGTGGCGTATATCGTGAAGATTACGGAGCCTTGCGTGTCTTAAAAGAAGCTCCGGTGAAATCATTGCATGGGCTTTGACGGGAATCTTTGCACATGTTGACTGTGAACAGTAAACGCAGTTTTCGGAACATTTTCCGCCTTTTACATTGACAACGGCACATATGTCAAAGTCATTTCCAAAAAATGTGTGCTGTATTTCATCGGCGGCTTTGCACAAATCATCAAGGTCTGCTTCGGAAAGAAACAAAGCATCGTCGATTGTAATTAACCCGCCTGATATTACTTTATCTTTTAAATCATTTATTGTCATAAAAATAACCTGCTTTCTGATAAAAATATTAACTGGTAAAACAATCATAATATAAAAAATATTAATAAATGATATTATAATCAGTAAAATGTATATTGTCAACGAAATGTAAACTGCAATGAAATAAAGGTTGACAATCAAGAGGGCGTTTATTATACTTGCTTTAGACAAAATATATACGAGTGAGGTATAATAAAAATGGAAACACCAACAAAACCAGTAGCGGGTGCAAAACCTGCATTTACAACACAAAGCTTAGTCATGATGGCTATATTTGCTGCAATTTTATGTATTTCTGCATATATCAGCATACCGATTCCAGTTCCCGGAGCACCGCATATTACACTGCTTAACTTTGTAATTCTTCTTATTGCATTGTTATTTCCGCTTCAGCAGTCATTTTTTATCATTCTTGTATGGATGCTTCTCGGTGTGGTAGGACTTCCTGTATTTATCGGCGGCGGTGCCGGAACAGGTTATTTAATCGGACCATGGGGCGGTTATACTGCAACATTTATTCTCGTTGCTGTAATTCTTCCGCTTATCAGAGGTAAAAAATATAACCGTATAAGATATACACTTTCTGCTATTGCGGGTGCGTTGATTATTGACATTCTTGGAATGTTCTGGCTTATGGCACAGAATCATCTTAATTTACAGAGTGCATTTTTAATCGGATTTGTGCCGTTTATTCCGCTTGATTTGGTAAAATCAATAGTTGCGGCTCAGATAGTTCCCGCATTTAAAAATATTATTAAAAATTAACGGTTTTGTCAGTGCTTTCAAAAAACAAGTACGAGGCATAGTTATGGATAGTATTTATACAGTTATAAGAATTGACGAACCTGATTTCGGGTGCGAAGGTCTTCCTGACGGAGCTGTTTACAAAGACATTGTAAGAATTAAGGATAGTTCGGGCAATGAAAAGCAGCTTGAAATTGCAGATGCGTATTTATATGAAAATGATATTAACGAGGGGGACAGCGTGATTATATCGGATGGAAGTATTGTAAAGGTGTAAACTAAGCGGAACATGATTTATGGAGAAAACTTCATTTATCATGTTCCTTTTTTATTTACGCGTGTAACGAGCCAAAGTCCGTGCTTGCACGAGACCTTGGCGACTGCCGCGATAACTTGAGAA
>NZ_JBBMES010000037.1:0-4645 GCF_040096395.1 Lachnospira hominis (ex Hitch et al. 2025)
CTATGAAAGTTCAAGGAAATAGGTATATTAATAATCCAGAGATGATAAAAAATAAGGTTGAGAAGAAAACAACTGTTCCTCAGAATATTATTTCGGAGGATGATGTGAAAATCAGTGATTCAGCAAGAAAGTTAGTTGAGACTGCTCGTAATAAGGTATCGGATTTTCATACAATGCATTTTTCATCTATTATGGGAGAGATAAGAGAGATACCAGCAGAATATAAATGTGAAAATTTATTCAAATTAGATTTGAAAGCAACTTCCATTTCTGGAGAACAAAGTGCGTTTGAAGGCTGTTCGGAAAATCAGTCAGAGGTTTTTGAAAAATGGCTGGACGAAAATGCTTCTGAATATTTGACAGAAGATGAAATGAAAGATTTAAAAGAGAAGATTAATGCAATGACAGCAGATGTAGATTCTTTGAATGCTCAGGAGGGATATAGAGGAACTTCTTATGAATCTGTATTTTTGTTAAGTGCAAGTGAAGCTGGGCTAAGGAAAGTAAATGAAATGTATGTTCCAGAGCAATTTCAAGCTGGTTTTTCAGACATGATTGACGAATATGTTCATTTTAATGATTCAGCACGTAATTCCATCATGGAGAGAATGACACCAGATTACATGGTTGTTGGAATTGGAAGCAAAACAGAATCTTATAAGTACAAGTCAGAAATAATCTCAGATGAGACAGCTTTTTATACAAATGAGAAGAAAGAGATAAGTGGTATCTGCAATCAGTTTTTAAATGGTAAAACAGATCAAAAATTATTTTGTAATGAGATGAAAGACCGTTTAAATGATTACTATGGAAGCAGGTATGAATTAAGGAATCAGCCAGAAGCTGTTGAAGGCAGAGTAAATAATATGCTGGACAAATTGCAGCATATGTTTGGCGTTTAATGTTGAAAAAGGGTTTGGAGACTAGCTATGAAGACAGTAACAGATGTAAACACAGTAAACCAGCAAATCAAAATGCCAATCCAAAATGTAAAGGGATCGGAGAATTAACCTTACTGGATTTTTTGGAACAGGCAGAGGGAAAAAATCAGAATCTTGCAGACAAGCAGATTGCACTGGCAGGAGGCGGAACATTAAAATTCACTATTTTAACATCAGGTGGTTATGGTGTTCAAATTCAGAGTCATGGCGTGAATGTATTGTTAAATACCGGTGCCGGCTGGGGATACGAAATGACTCCGGTAGAACTTACAAAAAAAGATGAATTCTATTCCATTTACTGGAAGGAATATAATGCCGTAAAGAATGGTATGAATTCTGCAATGTGAAAATAGACGCTGTTTCTGTTTGGATTGGAGGTTATATTATGAGAATACAAGCGGCAAATACATTTTATATAGGTACTTACTCTGTTTTGAATACGAAGTCATCATTTCCATATGCTGTGAAAGTTGAAGGTTACGGAAATACAAGAAACCAAAGGAGTTTATTTCAGTTTGCACATGTGACAATAACAGAACATATGGTAAATGCAAAATATGGTACAAAGATTACAAACGGTCCGAGAGTGCAGATGCAGACCGCAGGTAGTAAGAAAAAAGAAGATTGGACTGAGGTTTCCAAAGAACAGTTGGCAGAAGTAAAACTACCGGCATCATTTGATAAATTGAAAGAACAAAATTCTTATTTTTATCATGGAGAAAACATATCGGATTATGAACTAGTGCAAACTGCAGTAGCATTGGGGAAAATGGAATTACCAACAGATGAGAAAAAGTGTATCCTAGACAGAGTTGCAATGGATGCATTTGAAGTGCTTGTCAGAGACCAGGCGGCTCCAAAAAATTCATGGTCAAATACATTGTATTCGGAAGATGGAAAATATACCTTTACAAAGACTGAAAGCGGAAGATGGCAGATGCATTTGATTGATGATGCTGCCATAGGTGCATCTTTGGAAGATATAGCAAATTGGATGATGAGCGGCACGCCCAATAGAAATATTGAGACACGCTACCTAAATTATCTTCATACTGTTGATCCGGATTTATATAATGTGGCGATGCGAATAGGTTCCGAGGTTCGTTCTTATGGTTTTATGGAGGATTTACATCAGCAGGGAGTATTAAGTGATAGTCAAAATCAGTATGATATGAGTCTGTTGGGTATGTTATTCGGTAAAGATGCGGATAGTATGCGTATGATATTGAATGGGTGTAAGGAGTCTGGTAATTTTTTGGAATTATTGGATTTGTATAGCCCAGATGGAGCAAAATCGTTGGATAAGCTTCGGGAACAGCAATATAAGCACGGTGGAATTGTTTAATATAGCGAGTTTTATGACAGGATATGAAAAAGCAATTAATTCTCGAAGTATAAGAGTGTGAAACACTAATGTAGCAACGGAGGTAAAGACAAACAGCAAGGACAAAGTGCAGGAATATTATGAGAAACTGTGTAAAAAGTTCCCGGAGATTACTTTTAATACGGGTAGCAGTCTTATGAGTGGAAATGAAAATAAAGTGGTAATAAATCTTTCTAGCGAATGTCTAAAGAAAATGGCAAATGATCCGGAATTTGCCAAGAAAGTAGAGTTTAATTTAACTGGTGCAGTACCGGGACAGAATAGAATGTTTGCACAAGCCAAAGCTGATAATGCAGTGATACATGGTGTTACAACTGTAATAGATGCCGATGGGAATGCTTCTGTTACTTGCGGAGGTATGACAAGAACCAGTGGTTCAAAACAAAATTCAACTATATTGAATGCGGAAAAGAAACAAAAAGAAAGATTATTGAAAAAGCGTGAGGAAAGAAAAATCTCAGAAGAAAAGGCAGCTAAGAGACGGGCAGAGAAAAAAGCGCAGTTGGAGAAGCTGACAGAAGATGAAACGTTTACAATATCGGCTACTGGCACTGATGTAAAAAGTGTTACGCAGAACCTCTTAGCTGCGGTTTCTGGTACATCTGCGCCGACAGGGGCAAGTTTTGATATAAAGGCATAAGGAGAAATTGTTCATATTCCGCAAGGCGCATAAACCTTTGCTTTTGCGGACTGCCCGGACTTATTGCAAGGGGGCAGGGGCGGCAATATAAAAAATTGATGACAATGGAGGATTAGGAAATGGCTATTAATGGAGTCGGACATAATTATGATTATTTCGGAACGACTACAAATTATATACGGGGAAAAGCAACTGTTAGGGAAGCTTATGAGAAACTGTGTAAAAAGTTCCCGGAGATTACTTTTAATACGGGTAGCAGTCTTATGAGTGGAAATGAAAATAAAGTGGTAATAAATCTTTCTAGCGAATGTCTAAAGAAAATGGCAAATGATCCGGAATTTGCCAAGAAAGTAGAGTTTAATTTAACTGGTGCAGTACCGGGACAGAATAGAATGTTTGCACAAGCCAAAGCTGATAATGCAGTGATACATGGTGTTACAACTGTAATAGATGCCGATGGGAATGCTTCTGTTACTTGCGGAGGTATGACAAGAACCAGTGGTTCAAAACAAAATTCAACTATATTGAATGCGGAAAAGAAACAAAAAGAAAGATTATTGAAAAAGCGTGAGGAAAGAAAAATCTCAGAAGAAAAGGCAGCTAAGAGACGGGCAGAGAAAAAAGCGCAGTTGGAGAAGCTGACAGAAGATGAAACGTTTACAATATCGGCTACTGGCACTGATGTAAAAAGTGTTACGCAGAACCTCTTAGCTGCGGTTTCTGGTACATCTGCGCCGACAGGGGCAAGTTTTGATATAAAGGCATAAGGAGAAATTGTTCATATTCCGCAAGGCGCATAAACCTTTGCTTTTGCGGACTGCCCGGACTTATTGCAAGGGGACAGGGGCGGCAATATAAAAAATTGATGACAATGGAGAATTAGGAAATGGCTATTAATGGAGTCGGACATAATTATGATTATTTGGGAACGACTACAAATTATATACGGGGAGAAGCAACTGTTAGGGAAGCAATCTCAAAGATGGTGAAGCAGTCGGCAAATCTTTCTATTTCTGATGCAGGAAGAAATATGCTGCGGGAAATGGCAAGCAAATTTGAACCTGATTCGGATTATACCAATGTCAGGGAACTGACAATACAAAATACAAATGAGGTTGCTTGGGAACACTATACCGCAATGCGGGATATTAGCAGCCTAACATTAAAAGACAGGAATTATAATGTTGAAGATGTGATGAAATCTATAATGGATACATATGAAACCCGTTATAATGAAATCGTAAAAGAACATGAAAATGGAGATCGTGAAGTTTCCTACGAACTTACGGGGAAAAGGTCATTGACACTTGACGAAGATTTAGCCGGATTGGACGAAGCCTTTAAAATGCGTCTGGCAAATTTAGAAGGATATATTACCTGTCAACAAACCAATAAAGCATTTGAAAACGCAGACAGTTCATGGTATTTCCGTAGAAATAGCCCTCAAAATGAAGTAAAAACACAAGATAAGGCTCAAATGTTTGATACAAAATATCAGAAAACCGCAGTATCAATAATGGAGCAGGCTAAAGAGAAGTTTTTGGTAGCCTTTAAAAGTATAAATTACAAACAAGGAACAGCAACAAGCAAACTATCGGATATTATGAAAAAGTGCTGATAAAGGAGGATTAAAAATGGCTATTAGTGGAGTAGGACAGAGTTATTATCAGAACAATGTTG
>NZ_JBBMES010000038.1:0-4131 GCF_040096395.1 Lachnospira hominis (ex Hitch et al. 2025)
TTTAATGTGCAGGAATTAAATGACAGCACAGGAAACTATTATGGCATCAACCAGATCAGCAAGAATGTGAATATCGGTAACAGAAAGAAGCTCATCAATGGAAATGGCTTTGTATTTGGTGTGCCGGGTTCCGGTAAATCCTTCTTCTGCAAGATGGAAATGGGCAGCGTATTCTTGTCGGGAGATGATGAAATAATCGTTATAGATCCAATGAACGAATACTTTGATATTGCTGAGACTTATGGTGGAACAGTGGTAAATATGTCCACCTACACGGATAACTATGTGAATCCGCTGGAGATGGATGTATGGAGCCTTGATCCGAATGATTCCAAGGGAATGGTAAGAGAAAAGGGCGAGTTCATGCTTGGTCTTTGTGAGCAGTGCATCGGTGACAGCTTAAATTCAAGACAGAAGTCAATCATCGACCGCTGTGTGAGAAAACTGTATATCGACATTGCAAGGAGCAAAGAGAAGTATATCCCGGTAATGAGTGATTTTTACGATATTCTCATGGCACAGCCGGAGGACGAGGCAAAAGACATTGCATTGTCTTTGGAACTTTTTGTAAATGGTTCGCTTAACATCTTCAACCACCAGACAAATGTGGATGTGGATAACAGATTTACAGTCTATGGCATCAGGGACTTAGGTACAGAGCTTAGTCCTATCACAATGCTTGTTATGATGGAGTCCATTCAGAACAGGATTGTTGAGAATGGTAAGCGAGGCAAGGCAACATGGCTCTATATTGATGAGTTCCATGTCCTGCTTAATTCGGAGTATTCTGCAAAATATCTGCAGCAGCTCTGGAAGAAGGTAAGAAAGCAGGGAGGTCTTTGTACCGGTATCACGCAGAATGTTGTCGATCTGTTGCAGAATTACACAGCAACCACAATGCTTGCAAACTCTGAGTTTGTGGCACTCTTGAAGCAGGCAAATACAGACAGTTCAAAGATGGCGGAGGTTATCGGGGTATCAGAGGCACAGCTTCGGTTCGTAACTAATACCGCCTCTGGAATGGGACTTATTAAGTGTGGTTCGGTAGTAATTCCCTTTGATAATCAGATCAGCAAGGATACGGATTTGTACAGGCTGTATAATACCAACATTCATGAGAAGATTGCGGAACAGAAGAAAAAAGAAGCAATGCTGCAGTGATAACAGATGAATTTTTATAGAATCTATAGTATAATCAAGAGGTCGGATGAATGTCCGACCTTGATGATAATAAATTAGATATTCCCTATTTTTAAGAAGAAAGCATATAAGATTCGATATGAAAAATAAATAAGGAAGCAGTTCTAAAATGTATCATTTGTACCGGAGAACATGTGGCTGGATTTTAAGATATGCTTATCGTACACTTTGACGAGAATATGTTGATTGGGGATGCAGCGGACCTGGATGCATTTATGGAAATGTATGGTGTGGAAGCAATTTCCAAGGAATATTTGTAATTATTAGGGAAAAGAAAATTTGAATTTTACGCACTATTAACTTTTGGATATAAAGTGCCGATATTACAGATATAGAAACGGATTTCTGTATCAATTTTCAAGGAGGATGATACCATGATTAGAGCAGCTAATTTAACACAGGTAACAGATTATTATAAGAGCAATACTGTTAGTAAGCAAAATAACACAGAGAAAGCAAAAGATGTGCAGCCCAATGCACAGAAAATAAAATCCAGCGAAGATAAGTTATCTTCTAAGGCACAGAAATATCTGGAAACATTGCGTAAGGATAATGCGGATTTCGATTTTATTATTGCTGATAAAGGCGATGATTTCAGAGGATTAGTAGACCAAAGCGATAAGGAATTTACAGTTGTTTTTTCAAGTGCTGAACTTGAAAGAATGGCATCCGATGAGAAATATGCACGGGAAAAATTGTCTACGGTAAAAACTGCAGTTGAGATGTCAGATAAAATCAATGAACAGTTTGGGTTTGAACGTGCTTGGGGAACGACAGACAATAGTGGAACTGTATTAAATAAGTTAACTATGTCCTTTGATGATGATGGAAAGATGACACTTTTTGCTGATTTGGAGAAGATTACAGAAAAGCAGAAAGAACGGCTTGAAGAATTAAAGGAAAAACGTGCAGAGGAGAAAAAGCAGGAAAAGAAGGATGTAACTGTTAAGCGGACTACAATTCAGGCAAATTCAAAAGAAGAATTACTTGAAAAGATTTCTGAACTGGATTGGAGTAAGATAACAGAAGAAAAGGCAACACAGGGTATGAAGTTTGATATCACTATTTAATCGTAGCATTAACCGGGAATTGGAGGTGTGCTATGATTGCAGGTACAATACGAAACGCTGTGAATCAGATGCAGTTAGTAAATGATTGGGAGCAAAAGAAGGCTACCGGGGATGTTGTAAAGAAGCAAGAGGGTATGACTGTAACAAGTCAGGAAGAAAGCATGATTCAGCATTTCCGAGAGCAACTTGAGCGAGACAAAGAAAGTTCTGCATATAGTCAGATTTATAACAAGATTGCAAGCGGTCAAGAATTAACAGCTTCAGAAGAAGATGCTATTCGTCAGAAAGACCCTAAAGCCTATATGGAATATAAAGCGGCAAGAATGGAACAAGAAGCTTATGAGCGTAGGTTGGAGAGATGTAAGACAAAAGAAGAGGCTCAAAGGCTTCAAGTAAATGAGATGAATGGAAATTTGGCAGAACTAAAAAGTATCGTGAATAATCCAAATATTCCAAAGAGTGAAAAGCTTAAGGAAGCTCAACGTATCATGGGAAATACTTTTAGAGCTGTAGAGTCATTCACAAGATTTGTAAAAAGTACAGAATATAGGGATTTGCCAACAGAAGAGGAAATTGTAGAGACATCTATAGAAAAGGGGCAGGTTGCAGAGGATTCAAACGATACTGAAATGTCTGAACAGTTAACATCAGATACAACTGTTTCAGTAGATGAGGCAGCAAAAATAGTAAATGATTCGAAGCGAGATTTACAATTAAGTGATGTTCACCAAATTGAAAAAGATGTTATAGAGGAAATGAAGGATATCGAAATAAAGCATTTTGGTGAGAAGAAATCATCGGTCAGAATAGACATTACGGTATAGGAATAGTCTGCGTGAAATTTCAGTTTCATGTTGCTTTTAATAATTGAATATTGAATGATTTTACATAGCCGTTAAGGAGTAATTTTTGCTCCCTAGCGGCTTATTTTATTTTTCAAAGTAGGAGGTGAGAAAATTGAAAATTAGAAAGGTTGATGACAAACCGATGGTCATTCACACCAAGGAGAAAGCCAAGATTCATGCCCACGAACCGAAGGGAGCCAAGATTAAGGGGAGTAACATCTATACAGTAGAGAGAGGTCCTAAGACAGCTGGTGCAAAGGTAACTGATACGGATAGAAAGAAGTCCTATCGCAAGAGTACCATTCATCAGTCGGAGCCGAAGAATAAGGGATTATCAAGATTCAAGCAAAACCTTAAGGAATCAAACACTTCCATCAAGACCAAGAACACGAATCTTCACATTGCAGGAAGAACTGGAGCACTTGTAGCCGGGGCAGTAACAGATCAGGTGGAAGGCGGTCAGGAGGTATCGCAGGCAGCATATCTTGCATATGAAGCAAGCCGCCCTGTTACCGGAACTGCTTCTAAGGGGGCTGCACTTTTCAGGAAAAAGGCGGCAGCCGAGGCAAAGAAGCGTATCAAGAAGGTAGAGGCAGGAAAGAAGCTGGCAAAAAAGACAGCAAAGAAAGCTGCCAAAGATACAGCCAAGACTGTAGCTAAAGAGACGGCAAAAGAAACAGCAAAGACTACTGCCAAGGTTGCAACGAAAACTGCTACAAAGGCAGCTGCTACGGCGGCAGGAACAGCGGTTGCACCGGGAGTAGGCACGGCAATCGGCATGGCAGCCGGATATGCGGCAGGTGTGTCCATAGAGGTCAAGGATGAAAAGATGACAAACCGGAGCAGGAAGATAAAGTTCTTTCTGGATAAGATGAAAGCACAGGAGAATCAGACGGATAGTGTGGCAAAGCTGGTAAAGGATCTGATTG
The DNA here is from genome assembly GCF_040096395.1 of Lachnospira hominis (ex Hitch et al. 2025). Lineage (NCBI taxonomy): Bacteria > Bacillati > Bacillota > Clostridia > Lachnospirales > Lachnospiraceae > Lachnospira > Lachnospira hominis (ex Hitch et al. 2025). Next base: position 4,045 of record NZ_JBBMES010000038.1, read on the forward strand.
TGCGAAAAGCGATTACCTGGGTAAAGGCAGCTGCACCGATTATCGGATTGGTGCTTTTATTACTTGTTCTTGTAGTTGCCATGATTG
>NZ_JBBMES010000039.1:0-3728 GCF_040096395.1 Lachnospira hominis (ex Hitch et al. 2025)
AGAATTGCAAAGCAGCTTTATCAGAATGCCAATATCAGTATCACAGGATTTGAGAATACCACATATCCGGATAACTTCTTTGATGTGGTTGTCGGAAATGTGCCATTTGGTGATTACAAGGTATTTGATCCAAAGTACAACAAATATAACTTCCGTATCCACGATTATTTTCTGGCAAAAGCACTTGACCAGGTAAGACCAGGAGGCATGGTTGCTGTAATTACCACAAAGGGAACACTTGATAAGGCAAATCCTACTATCCGAAAGTATCTGGCTGAAAGAGCAGAGCTTGTGGGAGCAGTAAGACTTCCGAATACAGCATTTAAAGATAATGCAGGAACTGAAGTGACAGCAGATATCCTGTTTTTGCAGAAGAGGGAGAGAAAGATTGATATTGAGCCTGACTGGGTCCACCTTGGTGTAACTGAGAATGGCATTGCAGTCAACTCTTATTTTGCAGAGCATCCGGAGATGATGCTTGGATCTATGGAATATGATACAAGGATTTATGGACAGGACAGCAGATATACAGTCTGTGTGAATAATGATGAGAACTTCAATATGTACGAGGCTCTCAATAAGGCAATCGGAAATATCAAAGCCCAGATGACAGATTTTGAGAGAGTGGCAGATGAGGCGGAGCAGACAGAGGAAGTTATCCCGGCTGATCCGGATGTGAGAAACTACACTTACACATTTTATGAAGGAAAGCTCTATTACAGGGAAAATTCCGAGATGGTAAGAAAAGAAGTATCAAAGACTGCTGAGGAGCGAATCAGAAGCCTTGATGAAATCAGACAGATAACAAGAGAGCTGATTGATATCCAGATGGATGGCTGCAGCGAGGAGGAGCTTTCTGATAAGCAGAGACTTCTTAATGTGAAATACGATGCCTTTATAAAGCAGTATGGAGCCATTACTTCAAAAGCAAACAGAATAGCTTTCAGGGATGACAGCGATTACCCGCTTCTTTGCAGCCTTGAGGAAGTAAATGAAGACGGGGAGGTGAAAAAAGCGGATATGTTTTATAAGCAGACGATTAAGGCAAAGACTGTCATAGACAGGGTAGAGACCGCTGTGGAAGCATTAAATGTATCCGTCAATGAATTTGGATATGTAAATCTTGCCTATATGCTCTCTATCTATGAGCCGGATATTACAAATGCAAAGGAAGAGCTTGCTGAAAAGTCCGGGCAGACAGCTGATGAGATAACATTTAGTGATGATGCTTTGGCACAGCTTAGAAGGGCAGTTCTTGTGGAAGAGCTGGACGGACTGATTTTCCTTAATCCCGACCGCTACAACGAGAATAATCCGGACATCGGCTGGGAGACAGCAGACGAGTATCTTTCCGGAAATGTGAGAGACAAGCTTCGTGTAGCAAAAGCTATGGCGGCTGATACAGACAATCCGCAGGCAGAAAGATTTGTAGGAAATGTGGCGGCACTTGAAAAGGTGCAGCCGGAATGGATTGAAGCTTCAGATATTGATGTAAAGATTGGCACAACATGGATTGAACCGCTTGATTATGAGCAGTTTATCTATGAACTTCTCAATACACCAAGACGTGCAAGAGCAGTCAGAAGCCAGTTTTACAATACAGGCATTCAGGTACACTTAAATAAGATGAGCATGGAATGGTTCATCGAGAATAAGAGCATGGATAAGCATTCAGTGGCAGCTACTAAGACCTATGGTACAAGCCGCATGGATGCTTATTCTATTTTTGAGGATACGCTGAATCTTAAAACTGTAACAGTCAGGGACAGGATTGATGACGGAGATGGCAAATATCATTATGAAGTCAATAAGAATGAGACAATGCTTGCAAGGGAAAAGCAGAACATGATCAAGGAGAAGTTCAAGGAATGGCTGTTTGCAGAGCCGGAGCGAAGACAGAAGTATGTGGAATATTACAACGAGACATTCAATAACATCCGTCTGCGTGAGTATGACGGAAGCCATCTGCAGTTTCCGGGAATGAATCCGGCGATTGAGCTAAAGCCACACCAGAAGAATGCGGTAGCAAGAATCCTTCTCGGAGGAAATACCCTGCTGGCACACTGCGTCGGAGCAGGAAAGTCCTTTGAGATGATGGCTGCCTGCATGGAGCAGAAGAGACTCGGACTTGCCAATAAGACGATAATGGTTGTTCCAAAGCCGCTTATCGGGCAGACTGCATCAGAGTTTTTAAGGCTTTATCCGTCAGCAAATATCTTAGTTGCCACAGAGCGTGATTTTGAAAAAAGCCGCAGAAAGCAGTTCGTATCAAGGATTGCGACAGGTGACTATGACTGCATTATCATGTCACACTCGCAGTTTGAGAAAATCCCGATCTCAGCAGAGAGAAAGGAAAGAATGCTCAATGAGCAGATAGATGAAATCAGCTATGCGATTGATGAAATGAAAGAGCGTAATGGAGAGCGTTGGACTGTAAAACAGATGGAAAGCCAGAAGAAAAAGCTGGAGGAGCAGCTTAAATCACTATCTGATGAAAGCAGAAAGGATGACCTTATTACCTTTGAGGAGCTGGGGGTAGATTCTATCATGGTAGACGAAGCACATAATTTTAAGAACCTTGCGATTTTTTCAAAGATGAATAATGTGTCAGGTATCAGCAGCAGTGGAGCAAAGAAGTCAACAGATATGCAGCTTAAATGCCAGTATTTGTCTGAGATAAATGATGGCAGAGGCATTGTATTTGCAACAGGTACACCAATATCCAATACCATGTGTGAGATGTATGTCATGCAGCTTTACTTGCAGAAAGCGGCACTTGAAGAGATGGGGATTTATCACTTTGATTCCTGGGCAGCGAACTTTGGTGAAGTGACAACCGCACTGGAGCTTACTGTAGAGGGAAGCGGTTTCCGTTTTAAAAGCAGATTCAATAAGTTTACGAATCTGCCGGAGCTTATGAATATCTTCCGTGAGGTAGCAGATGTGCAGACCGCAGACATGCTTGACCTTGATGTGCCGGCTCTTCGTGGCGGCAAGCCTATCATAGTGGAGTCGGAGCCTGACTGGTATGTGAAGCAGGTCATGGAAGACTTTGTTGTGAGGGCAGAGCGTATCAGAGGCGGTGGAGTTGATCCAAGTGCAGACAACTTCCTAAAGATTACCCATGAGGCAAGATTACTCGGAACAGATGCAAGGCTGATTGATAAGGATGCGCCGAACAATCCGGATGGAAAACTCAATAAGGTAGCAGAAAATGTCTGGAAAGAATATGAGAAAGGAAATGCCAACGGTCATATAGGCTGCCAGCTTATTTTTTCAGATATCGGCACACCGGGACCGGATAAGGACTTTACCATCTACGATTATCTGAAGGAAACACTTATCCAGTATGGTATTCCGGCAGATGAGATAGCATTTATCCATGATGCCAAAACGGATGCACAGAGGGATGCACTTTTTAAGGAAATGAGGACAGGTAAAAAGAAAGTTCTTATCGGTTCAACGGACAAGTGTGGAACAGGTGTCAATGTGCAGACACACCTTGTAGCAATGCATCATGTGGACTGCCCATGGAAGCCAAGCTCCATTGAACAGAGGGAAGGACGAGGCATCAGGCAGGGCAATGAAAATGAAGAGGTGGCAATCTACAGATATGTCACCAAAGGAACCTTTGATGCATACAACTGGTCACTTGTTGAAAATAAGCAGCGATTCATCAGTCAGGTCATGACAAGCAAGGCTGTAAGCCGAAGCTGTGAGGATATCGA
>NZ_JBBMES010000040.1:0-3381 GCF_040096395.1 Lachnospira hominis (ex Hitch et al. 2025)
TTTAATGTGCAGGAATTAAATGACAGCACAGGAAACTATTATGGCATCAACCAGATCAGCAAGAATGTGAATATCGGCAACAGAAAGAAGCTCATTAATGGAAATGGCTTTGTATTTGGTGTGCCGGGTTCCGGTAAATCCTTCTTCTGCAAGATGGAGATGGGCAGCGTATTCTTGTCGGGTGATGATGAGATAATCGTCATAGATCCAATGAACGAATACTTTGATATTGCTGAGACTTATGGCGGAACTGTAGTAAATATGTCTACTTACACGGATAACTATGTGAATCCGCTGGAGATGGATGTGTGGAGCCTTGACCCGAATGATTCAAAGGGAATGGTAAGAGAAAAAGGCGAGTTTATGCTTGGACTTTGTGAGCAGTGTATCGGAGACAGTTTAAATTCAAGACAGAAGTCAATCATTGACCGCTGTGTGAGAAAGCTGTATATCGACATTGCAAGGAGCAAAGAGAAGTATATCCCTGTAATGAGTGACTTTTACGATATCCTTATGGCACAGCCGGAGGACGAGGCAAAGGACATTGCATTGTCATTGGAGCTTTTTGTAAATGGTTCACTTAACATCTTCAACCATCAGACAAATGTGGATGTGGATAACAGATTCACAGTATATGGCATCAGGGACTTAGGTACAGAGCTTAGTCCTATCACAATGCTTGTCATGATGGAGTCCATTCAGAACAGGATTGTTGAGAATGGTAAGAGAGGCAAGGCAACATGGCTCTATATTGATGAGTTCCATGTCTTACTTAATTCCGAGTATTCTGCAAAATATCTGCAGCAGCTCTGGAAGAAAGTGAGAAAACAGGGAGGTCTTTGTACCGGTATCACACAAAATGTAGTCGATCTGTTGCAGAATTACACAGCAACCACAATGCTTGCAAACTCTGAGTTTGTGGCACTTTTAAAGCAGGCGAATACAGACAGTTCCAAGATGGCGGAGGTTATCGGAGTATCAGAGGCACAGCTTAGATTTGTAACCAATACTGCATCTGGAATGGGACTTATCAAGTGTGGTTCTGTGGTGATTCCGTTTGATAATCAGATAAGTAAGGATACGGATTTGTATAATCTGTACAATACCAACATTCACGAGATAATTGAGATGAAAAAGCATGCAAATGAAAAATGTTAATTCTTTATGAAGTCATGAATTTTGGATTGACATATTTTCATATGACAGGTAATATAATATTAAAGACAGGCAACTTGAGTGTCTGCCAAGCGGCAAAGTAAGGTGTTGTGCCAGAGAGCAGTGCCTTATGAGCTTTATAAGGGTTTGACATTTACCACAATCTGGCTAGAGGTTAATCCTCGAAAGAAAATGTTAGAAGGGCTCTGCTTATGCAGAGCCTTTCTTAATCTAAGGATGTAGTGGAGAACTGTAATGAGGAATGTTTTAGATTGCATAAATGCATTTATTCCGCTATTATCAACCGAATATGAGCTTGTACTAGGGAGAAAAGGTGTTTCAGTTACATTAAGAATTTCATTTGATAAAAAAGATTGTTTTCATCTTATGGGATTACAATATCTGGTAGACAGACCTGAATTGAGCCGAGACAGAGGGAGAGTATTTGATGAGATAGCAGATGGAACAATTACAATTGAAAAAATAGAGTCATCAGATTTTTATAATAAGATAGAGCAAAGAGTTCATTTCCTGCCATTGCTTGAACAAATGATTGATAGTAATGATACTGTGTTTAAGTATAATAAGAAAGCAAATATGTATTCAATGATTGAGGCTGATTATCTTATGGAAAACAACGTGGAGAGCAGGAATCTATTTTTGTTTTTATCTAATGATGAAGGAGATAATTATTTCTGTCGTTCATTTTTTCCAGAGGAAAAGATGGATTATTCAAAAAATCAAGCATCGTGGACACTTCTTTATAAGAAAAAGATTGATTTATCAACCAGAATAGAGACAGTTCTTTACAATAGAATCAAATAGATTTTTACATAAGCCATTTGGACTAATCATCCAGATGGCTATTTTTTTACCCATTTTTGGGTAATGGATGTAGAAAGAAGGTGAGAACAATGAAGATAAAGAAAGTGGATGACAAACCAATGGTCATTCACACCAAGGAGAAAGCCAAGATTCATGCCCACGAGCCAAAGGGTGCCAAGATTAAAGGCAGCAACATCTATACAGTAGAGAGAGGTCCGAAAGTGCATGATGCTAAAGCCAATGAAATGGATAAAAAAGCATCTGCAAAATTAATGCTTCAGAAAAGTGCTGGTGGAAAGCGTACTTATAGAAAGAGTACCATTCATCAATCGGAGGCTAAGGATAAAGGTCTTTCTAGGTTTAAGCGTAACATCAGAGAGTCAGGAACTTCCATCAAGACCAAGAACACCAATCTTCACATTGCAGGAAGAACAGGAGCACTTGCAGCTGGGGCAGTAACAGAACAGGTGGAAGGCGGGCATGAGGTATCGCAGGCAGCATATCTTGCATATGAATCAAGCCGACCTGTTACCGGAACTGCTTCCAAGGGTGCAGCACTTTTCAGGAAAAAGGCGGCAGCCGAGGCAAGAAAGCGTATCAAGAAGGTAGAGGCAGGAAAGAAGCTGGCAAAAAGGACAGCAAAGAAAGCTGCCAAAGATACTGCCAAGACGGTAGCTAAAGAGACGGCAAAAGAAACAGCAAAGACTACTGCCAAGGTTGCAACAAAAACTGCTACAAAGGCAGCTGCTACAGCGGCAGGAACAGCGGTTGCACCGGGAGTTGGCACGGCAATCGGCATGGCAGCCGGATATGCTGCAGGTGTGTCCATAGAGGTCAAGGATGAAAAGATGACCAACCGGAGCAGGAAGATAAAATTCTTTCTGGATAAGATGAAAGCACAGGAGAATCAGACAGACAGCGTGGCAAAACTGGTAAAGGATCTGATTGTGCGAAAAGTGATTACCTGGGTAAAGGCAGCTGCACCGATTATCGGATTGGTGCTTTTATTACTTGTTCTTGTAGTTGCCATGATTGCGGTTCCGGTTATAGCGGTGATAGCAATCCTTTACAATTCTCCATTTGCTTTATTTCTGCCACCACTTGAATCAGGAGATACCGTGCAGACAGTAACGAGTGCTTATGTGCAGGAGTTTAACCGGGATGTGAATACGAAAGTGAATGAGCATACCGGATATGACCTTGGAGAGCTTGTATATGTGGATTATGAAGGTATGGAAGAAAACCCAAGCAATTACTATGACATCATGGCAGTCTATATGGTCAAGCATGGTATCGGAGATACTGCAACAGTCATGAATGACATTTCAAAAGGCTGGCTGCAGGCAGTTGTAAATGATATGTGTTCATACACCACAAGCACAGGAACAAAGGATGTGGAAG
>NZ_JBBMES010000041.1:0-3176 GCF_040096395.1 Lachnospira hominis (ex Hitch et al. 2025)
CAAATTATATCATATACTCTGTAATATATCTAAAAACATTACTGCTTCTTTCGATATGAACTCATCTTCTCCACAGTTACCTCCGGATAGAAGTAAGTAAGAATCGTTGCTTTCGGAACTCCTGCAGCTAATGCTTTCTTCACTTCTTCCTTCTGCTCCGGTGTATATGACCAGTGCAGCATTCTGTTTGTGATGGTATCTTCCCACTTAGGCTTTTCCCTCTCAGGATTCCTTACAGGCTTAGCACCAGTACTTCCATTAGAAGCGTTGGCACTTTCTGCAGCATCAGACTTCTGCGATTCATCGACATACTCAAGCTCATTCGCCTGCTCCCTGTCAATCTTTGCTTTCTGCTCTGCTTCATCCTGCATGGAGAATCTTCTGCTTAATTCCGCATCACCAAGCATCATAAACTGCTCATAGGTAAGAGAATCAATATACACATTCTCGCCCTTATCCTTCAGTTTTTCATAATACTTAACCGCCTTGTCTGAAAGAATCTCAAATGGCGGACCGATAAGATTATCTGCTCCCCTTATCTGATAAACATAAGGCTCTCCCTTGCCATCTGCTGTCTGGTTAAACATCGGATGATTGAATGGTATGAACTTATTGTCCATGATAGGATCAAAACCACGGATAAAGATAATACACTTTTTGTTATCCAGCTTTCTGACTTCATCGGGTGTAAACAGTTCTCTTCCTAATACATCATAATTTCTTGAAGAGCTTCCCTGTCTGCCCTTTGTCTCTCCGCTTGACTTCTTATCAATCGTACCTTTTCCAAGCAGCTCTGAGACGTACTTATGCGTTGACTGCTCGTTGCCGCCAAGGTAGATGAAAGTATCGCAGTTGCCTGGAATTGTCTCCCAGGTGTCCTTAAAAAGTGCCTTTAACTGGGCAAAGTTCTGTATGATGATAATACTTGAAATCTCCCTGCTTCGCATTGTCGATAACAATGAACAGTAGTCATCGGGCAATGCGACATTCGCAAATTCATCTAACATAAAGGTCACATGAATTGGAAGTCTGCCGCCACAGTTAAAGTCCGCCTGATAGTACAGTTCCTGAAATATCTGCGTATAAAGTAGTCCAATAATAAAGTTATAGGATTTGTCACTATCCGGGATTACACAAAAGAGTGCTGTCTTTGTCTCTCCATCCCCATTAACTCCAATACCGATATCGGACAGATTAAGCTCATCTTTTGAGAGTAATCGTAAAACCTGCTTATTCTCAAGAAATGCAAGTCTTGAGTTGGCACTGATGATAATGGAACGGACTGTATCTCCTGCACCTCTCATACATTTGTTGTACTGCTTGACTGCCGGATGATTGGCTCCAAGTGGAGAACTTTCCTCTAAAAACTTCATACGCACATCGAGCTTTGACGCCTTCCCCTGCTCTGTAACCTCTGCCTCTCCAAGAAGTTTAAGTACTGTCTCAAAGTTTCTCTTTGCCGGCTGTACCTCCAGCCACACATAATAAAAGATAGCCTGCAAGAACAATCCTTCCGCTTTTTCCCAGAACGGATCACTTGGTGTTGCTCCCTTTGGTGTCGTATTGCTGATAAGGTTTGTAATCAGCTTGACCACATCTGTTTCCTCTCTGATATAGGAAAATGGATTGTAACAGTCTGATTTATCCATCTCTAACAGATTAATGACTTTCAGGTTATATCCGTTATTCTTTAGCATCTGACCGCAGCTTCTAAGAATTTCTCCCTTTGGATCGGTACAGATAAAAGAACAGTTATGCGGCATCTGCATAAGATTCGGCTTTACTTCATAAAATGTTTTTCCTGCTCCGGAACCACCACAGATAAGGATATTTCCATTGAGCTTGAGTCTCCTAAAATCCAGCGACATCTTCACATTCTGGCTGAGTATCCGGTTGAAATTCTCATCCTTATCTGCAAGTATCTTGTTGACCTGCTTCGGATTTTCAAATCTTGCCGTACCAAATTCCTTACCGGGCATATAGTTTCTCTGACTGGTGTAATACATGACAATAGCCATCGCATAGATACCTAATGCAATGGCTACTGCTTTTACTGTATTGGAATTGTAATAGTTGGCAAAGGGAACAGCACATACTTCATTGAATCTGTCCATAAATTCATTAAATGCCACTCCCTCCGACCACGCACCATTTATCAGATAACCAAGGTACCCCGCTAATACTGCACCCACAAGAATGAATATCAGTGATAGTTTTTTCTTTGTTGTCTGCATATAAAACTACCTCGCTTTCTTGGTAGTGACTGTTTTCTGCTGCGTGGTCTTTTTCTGCTGTTTCTGGACTTTCTCATAACGCTCCCTGACAGATGCCTCCACCTTATCATAATGCGTATAAAGCTCTGTTCCCTTCTGTGTTGTTACAACACGATTCTGGCTGTCATACAGCTTATAATCCTTATTGGAATCGAGAAACGTGAGCATAGTCTTTCCATTATGGATGTCCATAATGTTTTCTTTACGAAGCCATACATATCTTGCTTCGTCTCCCCATGTTCCGGGGATTCTTGTCTTAACTGCATGGTCATTCTCCTCAATAATGAGTTTCTTACTGATTGTAACATCCGAAAGATTGGCATTCTTTGATGCGGCTACTGCCCTCATTCTCTCTGCAAGGTCCTGATATCCTCTGACACGGTTGATAAATGCATCCTTATCCATCATGACTGCATGCGTACCATCTTCCTTCTTACTGCCAAGCACACCGATTGTCTCTAGCTGTTTGATAACACTTTCAGCCTGCTCACCATTGATACTGAAATTCTCCTTGACCTGATCCACACTGATAGCTTTCTTTTCCATTGCAAACATTCCGACCTTTTCGATCAGTCCGTCAATAGCGGTATTAACCCTATCCCCTTCTATCGTGTGGCTTTTCTCGTTTCCCTGCTGTTTCTTCAAAAAATCCATCAGCTTGCCAAGGGATTTTTCATCTCCATTCTTCAGATAATCGTCAAATGTGGCAATCTTACCAAACTTGAGCTTCTGTATCATCATATTCACACGTGGAACTGCCTCTGTATGAAAGATTACCTCACTCAGTCCATCTTTCCTGTTACAGTCTGGAAGTACCGAATACAGGATTCCATACTTCTTTGCCATCTTTTCAACCTTTTTCATATCTTCGGTATTAAACTGTAACACCTGTAAATCGCCACC
>NZ_JBBMES010000042.1:0-2855 GCF_040096395.1 Lachnospira hominis (ex Hitch et al. 2025)
CACCTACAAATGGTGGTTTTGGTGCCAATATTACAATGCGTGACTGTGCAGTAGCTGATACAAATCAGGGCTGGGTATTCACAACAAGCTATGGTGACCCTAACTCAGCATCTTCAACAGAGTATGCAGAGATTGGTGAGTTCTATAACTTTGCATCATACAATGTTTCAGTATACGGTGCTAACCAGAATACAATCCAGGTACTTGCAGATGTTGACCCTGTAGGCGATACAAGCAAGCCTTTACATTCACATCATAATATGTACTTCCAGGATATTACATTTGGTAATGTAGGTTCTAATGGTTCATATAAGAACAAGAACGGCTGGGAGACACTTATCGGATGTGATAATTCAGTATTCTATAACGTAGTTACAAAGTCATACAACAATAAGTCAGTATCAAAGAATACAAATAAGGCATGGAACAATATACAGTATTGTAATAACCTTGTATTCCAGGGAACAACGTGGGATTCACTCAATGCCTGCACAGAAAAGATGAAAGCAGCAATGAGCGGAATCACAGTAACAGATAAAACAGTAACAGCAAAGGATTATAAGGCTGAGACAGAGACTCCTGATGAACCATCAAAGGGTGATGAGACAACAGGAGAAACATGGACAGTAAGCGTTGATAAATGCTCAGATTTCTTCAATGATGCAGTAGAAGCAAAGAAAGTAGAAACATCACTTCCAAAGGTTGAGACAAAGAATGAAATTCACAACATTGGATACATTTATGACAATGAGCACAATAAGGGTAAAACACCAGCTCCGGGATATGAACAGGGCTTTGCATTCCCTGACTGCGATGTTGCAGGTCTTGAAAAACTTATAGTTCCAATTGCAAGACAGACAGATAATGGTACACAGAAAGTTTCAGTACGTCTTGATTCTAAGACTGGTACAGAGATTGCGTCTGCAACACTTACAAAAGCAAAGGCTGATGGATATGTTAATATCGAAATGCCTGTTACATTACCTGAAGGTGTTGATACATCTAAGACACATAAGATTTTCTTAGTATTTACATCTACAGGAAGCACAGCAAATTATGTAGCTAATGTAAGAGATTTAACAGGTGTAAAATCATCAACAGCATTAGCAAGAGAGTCAGTAGACATTTCACAAGGAATGACAGCAGGAACAGAGTATAATACAAATGGTGCATATGGTACAGTTAAGTCACTTGAAGATGCAACAGTTCATGTACTTGCAGAACTTGACCCGGCTGAAGCTCCTGTTACAATCGGCGGTGCTGAATATAAGCAGTTTGTTCAGGCTTCAACAGCAGCAAATTCAGATGGCGCGATTCCTGGAAACGGAACAGCAACATATGTATTCAGTCCTAAGGTTGACTGCTCAGTTACATTACACAGCAGAGCTACTTCTAAGGTATGGTATTTCCTTGAATCACCTGACGGAGCTAATGTAACTAACACTGCAACAGACAGTGCTGTAGCTGATGTTATGACATTTAATTTAAGAGCAGGCAGAACATATTACTATTATTGCCAGGGTTCTAGGCCAATGGTATATGGAATCTACTTCGATGCACCTGTTGCAGATGCAGATTCACTTCTTAAAGAAGGCACAAGAAAAGATGATCCTTCAGCACCTGCACAGTCAGCAGAAGCAAAATCAGTTAAGCTTTCATGGACAGCAGTAGAAAATGATACAGACGTATTCTACGGAGTTGATACATATGTTGACGGTGTTAAGGTAGACATGGTTGACGGTATCACAGATACAAATACAATAATTAACAGACTTTCATCAGGTGTTAAATATACATTTAAGGTATATGTAAGTGAAAAAGGTGATTCTGCTAACAGCTTAAAGGCAGAAAACAACAAGACACTTATCGGTGAAACAGAATTTACAACAGAAGGAACAAAGGATACAGCAGCTATTACAGCTCCTGAAGGAACAAGTGTATCACTTGCAAGTGCAATTTACACATGTGCACAGGGTACATGGACAGGAATTTCAAAGGACGATGCAAGAGTTCGTGGTTATAAGATTTATGCTAACGGAAATCTTGTTAAGACACTTTACAACTATCAGATTAAGAACTACGCTTCAGTAGATAAGATGAGCAATCAGGTTGGACGTCTTACACCTGGTATTGATAACAAGGTTCAGGTTGTAGCATTTACAGATGCAGGCGTTGAATACAAGTATCCTGAAGCAACAGTTAAGACATTAGAAAACTATGATTACAAAGCTCCTGTATGGGGCAGTGATGCTAAGGTTACAGCTAAGGAAACAAAAGACGGTGACCTTGAGATTACATGGGATGCAGCAACAGATGATACAGCAGTTGGTGGATACCGTGTATATGTAGACGGCACAGCTTACGGTTCAGAGAAATACTTCAACCCTGTAAACGGTGCTAAGACAACAACAGAGACAACTTACACAATTAAGAAGTCAGAACTTCCTGAAGGCTTCGACATGACAAAGGCTCACACAATTACAATTCAGGCCGGCGATACATGGTGGAAAGCTGAAACAACAATGGGAACATTCGATAAGATGGCTGGTTTCAACTGGACAAATAAGGGTCTCACAACAAATGAGATTAAGGCTTTCAAGAAAGGTGAAGTTAAACCTGATGTTGACCAGGCTGAAGATGCACCAAAGACAGATGTAGATACAAATAAGGTTGCAGATGCGGTTCTTACAGAAGAAGATAAGGCTGCATTAGCAGATGGAAAAGACATATCTGTTAAGGTAAAAGTTGCAAACGCTGATGAAACAACAGAAGAAGCAATAAAAGAAAAGATTGCAGCAGTTATTAAAGGCAGCACAATCGGCAAGCTCTTCGATATTACAATTGAAAAGACAGTA
>NZ_JBBMES010000043.1:0-2654 GCF_040096395.1 Lachnospira hominis (ex Hitch et al. 2025)
TTTTCATCCGATTACCTTTAAAGATAACTCTCGTTCTATCTCGTTGCGTTTCATTACAAACCTAACCTCTTCGGTTAAGCCCTCGACCTATTAGTATGAATCAGCTCCACACGTCACCGTGCTTCCACCTTTCACCTATCTACCTCGTCGTCTTCAAGGGGTCTTACTAACTTACGTTATGGGATATCTCATCTTGAGGGGGGCTTCACGCTTAGATGCCTTCAGCGTTTATCCCGTCCCGACTTGGCTACCCGGCCATGCACTTGGCAGTGCAACCGGTCCACCAGAGGTCAGTCCATCCCGGTCCTCTCGTACTAAGGACAGCTCCTCTCAGATATCCTACGCCCACGCCGGATAGGGACCGAACTGTCTCACGACGTTCTGAACCCAGCTCGCGTACCGCTTTAATGGGCGAACAGCCCAACCCTTGGGACCTACTACAGCCCCAGGATGCGATGAGCCGACATCGAGGTGCCAAACCACTCCGTCGATGTGAACTCTTGGGAGTGATAAGCCTGTTATCCCCAGGGTAGCTTTTATCCGTTGAGCGATGGCAATCCCACTTTCATACCACCGGATCACTAAGTCCTACTTTCGTACCTGCTCCACCCGTCGGTGTCGCAGTCAAGCTCCCTTCTGCCTTTGCACTCTTCGAATGGTTTCCAACCATTCTGAGGGAACCTTTGAGCGCCTCCGATACTCTTTCGGAGGCGACCGCCCCAGTCAAACTCCCCACCAGACATTGTCCCCCGGCCGGGTTACGGCCGCAGGTTAGAAACCCAGTACTGCAGGGGTGGTATCCCAACATCGGCTCCGTGACAACTGGCGTCATCACTTCGCAGCCTCCCACCTATCCTGTACATGCAATACCGAATCCCAGTATCAAGCTAGAGTAAAGCTCCATGGGGTCTTTCCGTCCTGGCGCAGGTAACCAGCATCTTCACTGGTATTTCAATTTCACCGGGTGCATTGTCGAGACAGTGCCCAAATCATTACGCCTTTCGTGCGGGTCGGAACTTACCCGACAAGGAATTTCGCTACCTTAGGACCGTTATAGTTACGGCCGCCGTTTACTGGGGCTTAAATTCAAGGCTTCTCTTACGATAACCTCTCCTCTTAACCTTCCAGCACCGGGCAGGCGTCAGCCCATATACCTCACCTTTCGGTTTTGCATAGACCTGTGTTTTTGCTAAACAGTTGCTTGGGCCAATTCTCTGCGGCTCTTTTTCAAGAGCACCCCTTCTCCCGAAGTTACGGGGTCATTTTGCCGAGTTCCTTAACAATGCTTCTCCCGCCGGCCTTAGGATTCTCTCCTCATCCACCTGTGTCGGTTTACGGTACGGGTGTGATATACGCAATAGCGGCTTTTCTCGACAGCCGGTAAGCATGCTTCGCTACTTTTGTTCGCTCCGCATCACACTTTTGGATTGCATGGCGGATTTGCCTGCCATACTCCTCTGGTGCTTGCACCGGATTTTCCTTTTCCGGCCCATGCCTTCCCGCTGTGTCCCCACAGTTCTGATATATCACAGTACAGGAATTTCAACCTGTTGTCCATCGGCTACGTCTTCCGACCTCGCCTTAGGCCCCGACTTACCCAGGGCAGATCAGCTTTACCCTGGAAACCTTGGATATTCGGCCGAGAAGATTCTCACTTCTCTCTCGCTACTCATTCCGGCATTCTCTCTTCAAGACAGTCCACCACTCCTTCCGGTATGGCTTCGTTCCGTCTTCAATGCTCCTCTACCAATCATTTCTGATTCCCGAGCTTCGGTGTCGTGTTTCAGCCCCGGACATTTTCGGCGCAGGACCTCTCGACCAGTGAGCTATTACGCACTCTTTTAATGTGTGGCTGCTTCTGAGCCAACATCCTGGTTGTCTTCGAAATCCCACATCCTTTTCCACTTAACACGCACTTTGGGACCTTAGCTGCGGGTCTGGGCTCTTTCCCTTTTGACCACCCAACTTATCTCGTGCAGTCTGACTCCCGTAAATCATCTGTACGGCATTCGCAGTTTGATATTCTTCGGTAGGCTTTGACGCCCCCTAGGAAATTCAGTGCTCTACCTCCGCAAGACTGTTACGGGGCTAGCCCTAAAGCTATTTCGAGGAGAACCAGCTATCTCCGGGTTCGATTGGAATTTCTCCCCTATCCACACCTCATCACCACCCTTTTCAACGGATGTGTGTTCGGACCTCCACTACCTCTTACGGCAGCTTCATCCTGGACATGGATAGATCACCCGGTTTCGGGTCTATGGCAGGCGATTCTTACGTGCTGTTCACACTCGCTTTCGCTTCGGCTCCGTACCTGAAGTACTTAACCTTACCACATGCCATAACTCGCCGGACCGTTCTACAAAAAGTACGCCGTCGCACATTTAAAGTGCTCCGACAGCTTGTAAACACAGGGTTTCAGGTTCTCTTTCACTCCCCTCCCGGGGTCCTTTTCACCTTTCCTTCACAGTACTATGCGCTATCGGTCACTGAGTAGTATTTAGCCTTACGGAGTGGTCTCCGCTCGTTCCCACAAGGTTTCTCGTGTCTCGTGGTACTCTGGATACTGCCATGTCGGTTTCAATTTCGGATACGCGGCTTTCACGCTTTTTCGCCGGACTTCCCAGACCGTTCTCCTATCAATCCCGAATCAATTA
>NZ_JBBMES010000044.1:0-2586 GCF_040096395.1 Lachnospira hominis (ex Hitch et al. 2025)
TCACCGTCATTTACGGAGAAGTTCACGCCGTCAAGGGCGCGGGTGATATTCGGCTTTGTGCCGTAATACTTTTTCAGATCAATCGTCTGCAAAACGCTCATACTCAAAACTCCTTTCAAGGCTTTCTGCCTGTTGATAAGGTCATTGTAAAACCCAAATGTCCGCGAAATGTTACAGCGGCCCAAAAATTTCATTGAAAATCGGGGTGAAATGTTACAGCGCTCGGACATTTCAAAAATTTTTTTGAGAAATGGCGAAAAAAGCGGGGCAGCACTCGCCGCCCCGCCGATTCCATACGATTATACTGTCACTTTGATTTGTTCAACAAGAGATTTCATTTTAACGAAACTTTAGTTACATTGATTCACTCAATCGCTTTAATACGCTCTACTACAGACTGCTTCGCTAAAATGTGTCTTTGATACACTGTTACTACTATATGAACCACAAAAACAAGCACGAAATACAGGAGTAGAAACGGCCACGGGAAGCGATAGGAAATATAGGATAATCCGGGTATTTCTGCGATCTTGTTGCATAAAAGGAACCCCAGCGGTATGCCTACCACACAACTCCCTATTAAACTACCAAAAAAATAAATCCTGTTTTCTGCACTCTGTGTTTGATAAATTTGTACTTTCGTCATACCAGCGGCCTCTAACAGCGCATAGTCATGGCGGCGTATAACGGTGTTTGTAATGCAAGTATTAAGCAAATTGACAAAAGCAAACAAACATATCAACACTATCACTGCTGTAACAACAATTTTGGCGTTATAAAAATACGCCTGATATTCAGATAAATCATCCGCAAATATGGAAGTATTTATACGGTTATCCGAAGCCACCAGTGCCTTAATTTCCTCAACAGCCTGTTTCGTTTGCATATCTTCAGTACAAATGTACCATGCCAGATCACAATTTATTTCTGCTAAAAAGTCCAGATATTCAGGGGTCGTATAGAATACGCTACCTTTGTCCTTATTTTCGATGAAACCACATACTGAAAAATCAATTTCTTTTGTAGACATTCCCGTATTTACTGATGCGGAAAAATGATCTCCCAAACTCAGGGAAAGACCTGTTTTTTCATAGTAAGGAGAGGCACGATTTATCACAATCGGAATAGTGCTGTTTGTATTTGGAGAATAAGGCATATCACCCTCAACCAGTTGGGTTTCAAAACTGGTTGTGCCGACAATACTATTGATGGATAGTTCATATCTATTCTCAGGTTGACCGGGAACGACGATCTCACAATCTAATTTTTTGGATGGATAAATTTCTGTTACACCAGAGATATTTTCAATCTGCGCTTTCAATTCCTCCGTAAAAGGACTATCTTTCATCAGTTCAAGAGTAGCGTTTTCGGCAGCTGTTGAGTTCAGTTTAAGATAAATGCTGCTGTTTTCATAATACGGTTGCCGGACAAGCTCTTTTATATCAATAGCCGAAACTACCGAAAAGACTACAAATACAAGGACTCCGCTCAACACAAGGGATAGCAGCGTATAAAATGCCTTTTTACGGTTACTGAAAAAGTATTTTTTTGCCAAACCATTAGGATTGATACGACTGCTTTTTTTGAAAATTTTAGCTGATTTTATTTCCTCTGTCCTCAATGCCGCCATAGGGGATAAAGACGCAGCCAGTTTTGCCGGTGTACGGAATGACCAAAAAACAATGAACCATACAAAAGCACCGGAAAGCAATGTGCAGGCCACACTGGGCACCAAATATAATTTCAAGGGTAATACACAATTAAAAAGAAAACCCAATAGCAAACCGCCTAAAATATACTTCCAAGATAACTGTTTTCGCTCGTTATGAATGACTGCTTTGATCTGTCGGTAGGTCGCTCCCACAGTCCTCAACTGTGCAAATTCTCGTGTGCGCTGTAATATGGAAATATACATGATATTTTTAATAGCGATTCCTGCTGTGAGTAGCAGAACAATAGCAATCCCCAAAATTACACTAAGTATTTCCTGTGTGTTATCGACACGAGAGATTATCTGTGTATCTATTGTGGCATTACAAAGTAAGATAGTCGAAAATGCTAACAATAGAGAGGCAATAAACATGATAATCCCTGCGAGGAAATTTCGTTGTTTATTTGCGGATAGACTTTGCGTCGCTAATTTTTTCTCCACTTTGTGAGTATCATTTTCAAAAGGCCATGTCATAGCCTGCCACCTCCTTACTCCACAATCTTTCCGTCCTCAATGCGGACAATCCGATCTGCAAGGCGGGCAATGTCGTCATTGTGCGTAATCATCACAACAGTTTGCCGGAACTCTGCACTGGTGCGCTTGATAAGCCCCAGCACCTCGGCGCTGGTCTTGCTGTCAAGGTTGCCGGTCGGCTCGTCGGCCAGCACAATAGCCGGTTTGGTAATCAAGGCGCGGGCGATAGCCACACGCTGCTGCTGTCCGCCGGAAAGATTGTTCGGCATGTTTTTCAGTTTATCTTCCAGCCCCAGCAGATGAACGATCTCGTCCAAAAACTTTTGATCCACCGTGTCCCCGTCCAGCTCCACCGGCAGGACGATGTTCTCATACACATTCAGGATCGGAACAAGGTTATA
>NZ_JBBMES010000045.1:0-2395 GCF_040096395.1 Lachnospira hominis (ex Hitch et al. 2025)
ACAGCTCTTTAAGTGTGCAGCGGAAAACACAAGAAGACTCTTCCCACCTGTCGTTCGTAGCATGAATGACATTATGAGAGAAATGTTTGCAAGAGATGGGATGCCACAGGAGATTGCGGATATGATGATAGCCGAGATTCCACCAGAGCAGACGATGTGGGTGATTTCCAATGAAAAGGGTATCAATGGTGCAGCATCCATGCTTTATGAGAATGAGCTTCATGAGCTGGCAGAGAGTTTAGAGAGTGACCTTTATATTCTCCCTTCGAGCGTGCATGAGGTTATTGCAGTATCTTCAGATATGGGAAGCCCTGAGATGCTTGCACAGATGGTAGTCGAGGTAAATATGCAGGAGGTGTCTTTGGACGAGAGACTTTCCAATCAGGTATATCACTATGATAAGGATTTAAGAAAACTCACACTTGCAACTGATACACCTAACAAGAGACTTGATGGTATCGTTGCAGAACCTCCCCTTGTATATGATGCGAAGGAAAAGTCCAGATAGGAGGCAGTTATGGAGCAGGAACTTACAATGGAAGAACTCATTGCTCTCATAAACAGCCAGAAAGGTGATTTTGTTATCCGTGTCGAGTTTGGAGAGGAGGCGGTGTCTGATGCCAAAGAAGAATGACTTCAAGCTTGATGTGGTTTCGGTAAGACTTGTAAAGGATGCTCCGATTTATTCGGAGCACACTTTTAACAATCCGGCGGATATAGCTGCTGTCATGGGAGACTGTATGTGCCAGTTTGACAGGGAAGTAGTGTGTGTGGTCAATCTAAGGTCAGATTTAAAACCTATCAATGTGCATTTTGCAAGTGTTGGTTCTTTAAATGAGGCAATGGCACATCCGAGAGAGCTGTTTAAATCAAGTATCCTAAGCAATGCGGCAAGCATGATGTTAATCCATTGTCACCCATCCGGGAACGTATTTCCAAGTAAGGCTGATACCATGATGACAGACCGCATGAACAAGCTGTGTGAACTGATGGGAATACCACTCATTGACCATATCATAGTCGGTGGAGACAATCGTGAATTTTTCAGTTTCAGGGAAAAAGGCATGATTGATAATCCTAAGATTACCCTGAGCACAGATTACCGGACACTTGATATCAAGTCACCGCTTGTAGCAGAGCAGGGAAAGGCAAGGTGAAAGCATGGATGGAAGATTTACGGATGAAGAGCTTGCCATAGCAAAGAGTGTTGACCTGTGTGCAGTTGCAGAAAGTCTTGGGTATACAGTAAAGAGGATTGGCAAATACCACACTTTAAAAGAGATGGATTCCATCCGCGTTTACAACAGAAGCCATTGGTACAGATGGTCAAGGCAGTTTGACAAAGGCAACAATGGCGGCTCACAGATAGATTTCTTGCGGGTGTTTTGTGGAATGAGTGTAAAAGAGGCTGTGTTCTGGCTTTTAGATTTTGCAGGATATAGAAGGATCGAGAATCCTGTAAAGCAGCCACTTGTTCATCAGGTATCGCAGAAGCAGGCAGAGGAGAGAAAGCCATTTGTCCTACCGGAACCGGCGGGAGATAATTCCTATCTTATTTCATATCTGAATCAGGAGAGAGGAATCAGCAGGACTGTCATAGATCTGTTTTTAAAAGATGGACTGATTTATGAGAGCAGGCATTACCACAATGTTGTTTTCAAAGGAAATGATAAAAATGGAGTGACAAGATTTGCAAGTATGCGGGGAGTGTTTGATAAGCAGGGTAAGCCATTCAAGTGTGATGTCACAGGAAATGATAAGAACTATGGATTTAATGTGGTAAATGTTAACAGTACAGAGCTTGTAGTATTTGAAGCTGCAATCGACCTTATGAGTTATGTGGATATCTTCGCGGATTATGAATCAAATAAGCTGGCACTTGGGATGCTTGCAGATGCACCACTTGAGACTTTTCTTCGGGAACATCCGCAGATTACTTCCATCCGGTTCTGCCTTGATGGAGATGAGCCGGGGAGAAAAGCAGCAGCAGAACTTATGAGAAAGTATTATGAGCTTGGATATGAGGTAGAAGACTGTCCGCCACCTGCCGGATATAAGGATTACAACGAGTGGCTTGTAGCGGCAAAGCTTAATCTGAACAGGATGAATAAGCGAGCAGATGAACCAGTCAGGGCATGAGAAACCGGATTTTGATGTGTGGGGGCAGAAAGCGCCCCCAAAATAGCAAAGTGGGGGCAGAAAGCGCCCCCAAAATGTCAAAGTGGGGGCAAAAAGTGCCCCCACAATTTGGACACGACAAAATCCGGACTGAAGTAAAAATAAAAGTGGGGGCAGAAAGCGCCCCCAAAATAACAAAATGGGGGCAGAAAGCGCCCCCAAAGTAGCAAAGTGGGGGCAAAAAGCGCCCCCACTTTCATAAACAGAGGGTTTTAGG
>NZ_JBBMES010000046.1:0-2334 GCF_040096395.1 Lachnospira hominis (ex Hitch et al. 2025)
TCAAAGAGAACGTCCTGAATACCATTACCTGTGTGGCTTCCTGCTGCAAGTCCGCCGTGACCTTCACGAAGGAAGTTATCAAACATCCATACTTCTGAGTTAGTCTGAATCTCTGAATCTCTTGCACCCATACCAACTGAAGCACCGAAACCTAAGTTATCATCACCTGTATCTGTGAAGTTACCCCAGCAGATTACATTCTGTGAACAGCCGTATCCAAGTCCATCACCATTGTTGCCATCATATGAAAATACTTTTACATTTGTTGTAGCAATA
This sequence comes from Lachnospira hominis (ex Hitch et al. 2025), assembly GCF_040096395.1. Classification (NCBI taxonomy): domain Bacteria; kingdom Bacillati; phylum Bacillota; class Clostridia; order Lachnospirales; family Lachnospiraceae; genus Lachnospira; species Lachnospira hominis (ex Hitch et al. 2025). The sequence continues at coordinate 277 of NZ_JBBMES010000046.1, forward strand.
TTTCTTGAATCAAGAATATTTACTGAATGGTTTGATGGATTCTCAATTGTGATATCACCAACATATACATTTTCACAGTTTCTCATAATGAGAAGGCTTGAACGTGTTGCATAAGCAAATTTCAAATCGTCTTTGGAAATTCCTTTAGCTGCTTCTGTAGCTTCTGCTGCTGTTGTAGCTGTGCGTAATGATTCAATCTTTGCATCATCATAGTTACCTGTGTTTTTAAGGTACTTATAAGCTGAATCCTTAGACTGGATTCCCTGATAGAATACATTAACATTACCGCCACCCATGTATCTTGGGAGTCCCCATGTCTCTGTGTCTGTAGGATCACCTGCCTGTGTATTCTTACCCTTGTTAGATGTAAGACCATCACCATACATTGTTGAACCTGCACCATACTTCCAGCCATTACCATAAAGAGTACCTGTACCTGTTACTCTTACGTTCTTAATAGGATTTGACTCGTCTGATGTCATAGCATTTACAAGTCCCCATCCTCTTGTATCTGTGTAGAAAGGATACATAAGGAAGCCGATTTCAAAATGGTCACTGTTTGGTGATGCCCAAAGTGTACCATTTACTTCGAGTGTCATATCGCTCTTGAGCCATACAGCACCACTTACGAATACCTTTCCGTCTGTATTCTCAGGGATTACAACCTTTCCGCCTTCAGGACATGCATCAATTGCTGCCTGAATAGCTTTTGTATTCTTCTCGATGATTGCATTCTTTTCATCATCGTAAGATGTATATCCCTCTGTCTCTACGGCACCGAAATCCTTAATATTAAGGACCTCTGCCTTGGCAGTTGTTTTCTGTTTAATTTCCTGTGGAGTTCCAAGTTCCTTGCCGTCTTTATCAATGGCAACTACCTTGAATGTATATTCTGTGTCAGGCTGAAGACCTGTGGCTCTGAATGCATGAATATCTACATTCACCATCTCTACATCGCTTTTGCCCTGTGTGTTGTAATAGTCATAGAATGATTCCATGTACTTTGCAGCCCATGCTGCGTTTACTTTGTAATTTTCTCTTGCTGTACCTGCAAGTTTTCCGTTAATGTAAACATTATAATCTGCTACATTATCATATTTCTCAGGCTTCTGCCAAACAAGGCCAATGCTTGATTCATCATATGCAAGTGTTGGCACCTGCAAATCTGTGATGTCGCTAGAACCTTTTGTCTTATCAAATAAAGGACTTTCAAGTTCCTTTGTTCCAAACGAATCACTTGAAATTACATCAAATACGTTTTTATTAACGTATTTGTCATGTCCGTCTGTAGTAGGCAGACCTGCGGCTCCAGTGGTAATACCTGCGAAGTTTACCGAACCGACAGCCATCAGTGCAGCAAGACCAAGAGCTGCTGCTTTTCTGAATCTCCTCATAAATCCTCCTATCCGCACATTGCTGTGCTAAAAACAACTTTTACATAGTGCTTTATTTAAGTAAGTTAAAAATATAACATTTAGGTCTTTTTGTCAATATAATTTATTTTTTTCTTATCTTTTTGTGCATTATGTATATTTTTTTACATATTTTTCGTTTGAAAGCACTGTTTTTTTGTTATTTCATCTAACAAATATATTACACATTATTTACAAAAGAAGTCCGCCGCCGACAGCCTGAATTAACCGGCTGCCAGCGGCGGTGGGAGATAGAGTTATTTATATAATTGTTTAACTTATACGCTTTCCCAAAGATTATATATTAATCTTCTTTCTTTGTTCTTGCCATGAGAACATATGCTGCACCAAGAAGTGCAATACCCATAACTGCTGCGAGTGGCATTATTGTTCTCATTGTCATATCACCTGTATTTGGTGATGATGGTGTTGTTGTTGTTCCTGCACCATTTCCTGTATTATTTCCATTGTCTGCTGACGGTGTACCTGGTGTTGATGGTGTACCAGGTGTTGATGGTGTGCCTGGTGTCTTATCAGCATCTGTGTAAACAATAGCATATGTTGAGAACTCACTTGTACTGAATGTAATTGTTCCATTCTCTACTGTTATCGGAGTCACTTCTTTTGCTTCTCCATTATGAATTCT
>NZ_JBBMES010000047.1:0-2132 GCF_040096395.1 Lachnospira hominis (ex Hitch et al. 2025)
ATTTCTTTCATTCGTAAGAATGGGCACATTCTGAGAGGAGGTGAGCGTATGCAGGTAAAGGGTTTATTCTTAAATTATAAGAAAAACAGAAGACTTATGCAGTATTTCTTTAAAATAAGAGAGCTGGTATAATGAAAGCCTGCTAATAAAAAGTCAATAGTAAAATGAATTATTTTTATGATTGTGATTTTGGGCACAAGTTTTGAACCGCCATATTTGCCGGTTTGAAGAAAAATGAGTTTAGACTTGGTTATTGCTCTAAATTACGGATGCATTCCTTGACCTTGCCGTAATAGATACGCAGGAACTTATTAGCCCCAGCAGTCATGTAAACATAGTAAGGCTTTCCTTCTGCACGCTTCTTGACAAGAAATTGATATACCTTATCATCTTCAGGAGCTGTTTGAAGCAGTGTAGACATGATTTGAAACAAAGTCTTTCTTAGACGGTTGGAACCGCATTTAGATGCTTTATTACTCTTTGAATTGTGGGTGCCTGACTGATCCACACCTGGGTCTACTCCGGCAAAAGCAGTCAATGCTTCACGATGTGAGAAATTGGAAATATCACCTATTTCTGCTATAAGCTGGGGACCAAAAGTTTTTCCCACGCCATACATGCCCATTACCGTTGTGTATTCGGGCAGAGTAGAAGCAAGTTCATTCATCTTTGAACGTAGTTCTTCTACATGGGAAGAAGCAAGATTAAGCTGCTGAATGCTTTGCTGAATAAGCAGTTTATAAGACGCTTCTTTTGGAAAGACAGCAATAAGGTCTTTGGATGCAAGAAATAGTTCCGCTGGTTTTGCTGGTTGGAAATTATAGTGATGCTTTTTACAGAATGCTTGATAGCGTTCCGTGAATGTTTTTAATCCAATTTTGCGGACACAATCCACATGCCAGAATGAGTAAGCATAATCCACCCATTTTTCACTGCCATCATCGCGGACAGGGCTGTCAAAGAGTTTATTGACACCAGGATAGGTATTATCCAATAGTGCAATCAGGTTAGCCTTAGCGGCAACCTTTTGCTTCATGAAGAAGCTGAATTGTGAGTTTAAAGTTTTTAATTGAGTACGTGTATTATCCATACTTGAATACTGTCGCAGTTCTATCCAGTTGTCAAGAGTATAGCGTGCAATCTTCTTCGCATCAGCAGGGTCGGATTTGACTTTGCGGATGGAGTTGTTGCCAAAGTTCTTGATCAGATGTGGATTGACAGCACTGACAAACAAACCGGCTTCAGAAAGAGTTTTTACCACTGGTTCATGGTAACGCCCGGTGCATTCCAAAACAACATGGGTTTCACCTTCCAGACTGCCAATGTATTTGGCAAGCTCATCCAGTTCACTTGATGTGTGATTAACATTAAAAGGCTTACGAATAATAACACCTGCTGGTTGCAGGACGGCGACGGTGCTCTTGCCTTTTGATACATCAATACCTACTGCGTTGTACATTCTCGTACCTCCGAAAGTGAATTTGTATGGTGTCCAGCTATTTCTCATTGCTTATTCAATCTCCTGGGGTATCAAACGGACGTGCACAGGGCAGTCCAACCTGCATAAATCGAACGGCTGCAAATGATAGGCTGGCTGACTGGCTTTCATACGGACGTCTATTGAGTCCAAGGAGAATACTGTCAGACCGATACCTCATCATTGTACAGCTTTAGCAATAAGAGGGATAGAACCCAACTGGCTGTTGGGGTATCTAAACCCTACACTTATATATTAGGAGGAGTTTAAGATGCACAGAATACGGGACAGTCCTATGTGTCCCGTGCATTACAGATAAATAGTTCACTGCAAGGGTGGATGGCACGATGTAACACTTCGATATGATGATAATGCACCGGATGTTGTTGTAGCAACTCTTAAGCTTGTCAATGTACCGACAGAGCCTAAGCTTCCACAGACAGGAGACAATGCAAATCCGCTTCTTTATCTTGGAATTGGTGCACTTGCACTTATTACAGGTGTTGGAGTCGGACTTCGTGGAAGAAAGAAAAAGAATAAACAGTAACAATTAACCTTGCGGGGAATGTAAGCCAGTGACTTATGTTCCCTGCTTTTTTAGATTAAGGAGGAACCGTAATATGATGAATTACGAGATTTTTAAGGAAGTAGTAAA
>NZ_JBBMES010000048.1:0-2063 GCF_040096395.1 Lachnospira hominis (ex Hitch et al. 2025)
TCGATATCCTCACAGCTTCGGCTTACAGCCTTGCTTGTCATGACCTGACTGATGAATCGCTGCTTATTTTCAACAAGCGACCAGTTGTATGCATCAAAAGTTCCTTTGGTGACATATCTATAGATTGCCACCTCTTCATTTTCGTTGCCCTGCCTGATGCCTCGTCCTTCCCTCTGTTCAATGGAGCTTGGCTTCCAAGGACAGTCCACATGATGCATTGCAACCAGATGTGTCTGAACATTAACGCCAGTACCACATTTATCTGTAGAACCTATAAGCACTTTTTTCTTACCTGTTCTCATTTCCTTAAATAGTGCATCCCTCTGTGCGTCGGTCTTTGCATCATGGATAAATGCTATCTCCTCTGCCGGAATACCATACTGTATCAGTGTTTCCTTCAGATAATCGTAGATGGTAAAATCCTTATCCGGTCCCGGTGTGCCGATATCCGAAAAAATAAGCTGGCAGCCTATATGACCGTTGGCATTTCCTTTCTCATATTCTTTCCATACATTCTCCGCTACCTTATTGAGCTTTCCATCTGGATTATTTGGTGCGTCCTTATCAATCAGCCTTGCATCTGTTCCGAGTAATCTTGCCTCATGAGTAATCTTTAGGAAGTTGTCCACACTTGGATCAACTCCACCACCTCTGATACGCTCTGCCCTCACAACAAAGTCTTCCATAACCTGCTTTACATACCAGTCAGGCTCTGACTCCACTATGATAGGCTTGCCGCCACGAAGAGCCGGCACATCAAGGTCAAGCATGTCTGCGGTCTGCACATCTGCTACTTCACGAAAGATATTCATAAGCTCCGGCAGATTCGTAAACTTATTGAATCTGCTCTTAAAACGGAAACCGCTTCCCTCTACAGTAAGCTCCAGTGCTGTTGTCACTTCACCGAAGTTCGCTGCCCATGAATCAAAGTGATAAATTCCCATCTCTTCAAGTGCTGCCTTCTGCAAGTAAAGCTGCATGACATACATCTCACACATGGTATTGGATATCGGTGTACCTGTCGCAAACACAATGCCTCTGCCATCATTTATTTCAGACAAATACTGGCATTTAAGCTGCATATCTGTTGACTTTTTCGCTCCACTGCTGCTGATACCGGACACATTATTCATCTTGGAAAAAATCGCAAGGTTCTTAAAATTATGTGCTTCGTCTACCATGATAGAATCTACACCCAGTTCCTCAAAGGTAATAAGGTCATCCTTCCTGCTCTCATCTGACAAGGATTTCAGCTGTTCCTCCAGTTTTTTCTTCTGGCTTTCCATCTGTTTTACAGTCCATCGCTCTCCGTTACGCTCCTTCATCTCATCAATCGCATAGCTGATTTCATCAATCTGCTCGTTAAGCATCCGCTCCTTTCTCTCTGCGGAGATTGGGATTTTCTCAAACTGCGAGTGTGACATAATAATGCAGTCATAGTCACCTGTCGCAATCCTTGATACGAACTGCTTTCTGCGGCTTTTTTCAAAATCACGCTCTGTGGCAACCAGGATATTTGCTGACGGATAAAGCCTTAAAAACTCTGATGCAGTCTGCCCGATAAGTGGCTTTGGAACAACCATGATTGTCTTATTGGCAAGTCCAAGTCTCTTCTGCTCCATACATGCAGCCATCATCTCAAATGACTTTCCTGCACCAACACAGTGTGCCAGCAGGGTATTTCCTCCGAGAAGGATTCTTGCCACCGCATTCTTCTGATGAGGCTTTAGCTCAATCGCCGGATTCATTCCCGGAAACTGCAGATGGCTTCCGTCATACTCACGCAGACGGATGTTATTGAATGTCTCATTGTAATATTCCACATACTTCTGTCTTCGCTCCGGCTCGGCAAACAGCCACTCCTTGAACTTCTCCTTGATCATGTTCTGCTTTTCCCTTGCAAGCATTGTCTCATTCTTATTGACTTCGTAATGATATTTGCCATCACCGTCATCAATCCTGTCCCTGACTGTTACAGTTTTAAGGTTCAGCGTATCCTCAAAAATAGAATAAGCATCCATGCGGCTTGTACCATAGGTCTTAGTAGCTGCCACTGAATGCTT
>NZ_JBBMES010000049.1:0-1970 GCF_040096395.1 Lachnospira hominis (ex Hitch et al. 2025)
TTTGAGAGTAATCGTAAAACCTGCTTATTCTCAAGAAATGCAAGTCTTGAGTTGGCACTGATGATAATGGAACGGACGGTATCTCCTGCACCTCTCATACATTTGTTGTACTGCTTTACTGCCGGATGATTAGCTCCAAGCGGAGAACTTTCCTCTAAAAACTTCATACGCACATCCAGCTTTGATGCTTTTCCCTGTTCTGTAACCTCTGCTTCTCCAAGAAGTTTAAGTACTGTCTCAAAGTTTCTCTTTGCCGGCTGTACCTCCAGCCACACATAATAAAAGATAGCCTGTAAGAACAATCCTTCCGCCTTTTCCCAGAACGGATCACTTGGTGTCGCTCCCTTTGGTGTCGTATTGCTGATAAGGTTTGTAATCAGCTTGACCACATCTGTTTCCTCTCTGATATAGGAAAATGGATTGTAACAGTCTGATTTATCCATCTCTAACAGATTTATGACTTTCACATTATATCCGTTATTCTTTAGCATCTGACCGCAGCTTCTAAGGATTTCTCCCTTTGGATCGGTACAGATAAAGGAACAGTTATGCGGCATCTGCATAAGATTCGGCTTTACTTCATAAAATGTTTTTCCTGCTCCGGAACCACCACAGATAAGTATATTTCCATTGAGCTTGAGTCTCCTAAAATCCAGCGACATCTTCACATTTTGGCTGAGTATCCGGTTGAAATTCTCATCCTTATCTGCAAGTATCTTGTTGACCTGCTTCGGATTTTCAAATCTTGCCGTACCAAATTCCTTACCGGGCATATAGTTTCTCTGACTGGTATAATACATGACAATAGCCATCGCATAGATACCTAATGCAATGGCTACTGCTTTTACTGTATTGGAATTGTAATAGTTGGCAAAGGGAACAGCACATACCTCATTGAATCTGTCCATAAATTCATTAAAGGCAATCCCTTCCGTCCACGCACCATTTATCAGATAACCAAGATACCCGGCTAACACTGCACCCACAAGAATGAATATCAGTGAAGGCTTTTTCTTTGTTGTCTGCATGGGCTGCTACCTCGCTTTCTTCGTGGTAACAGTTTTCTTCTGTGCTGTCTTTTTCTGCTGCTTCTGTACTTTCTCGTAACGCTCCCTGACAGATGACTCCACCTTGTCATAGTGAGTATAAAGCTCGGTTCCTTTCTGAGTTGTCACCACACGATTCTGCTCATCGTAGAGCTTATAATCCTTGGTTGAATCAAGGAAGGTAAGCATTGTCTTTCCACCATGAATCTCCATGATGTTTTCCTTACGGAGCCATACATATTTTGCCTCTTCTCCCCATGTGCCGGGAACTCTGGTCTTAACAGCATGGTCATTCTCTTCTATAATCAGCTTCTTGCTGATAGTCACATCTGACAGGTTCGCATTCTTTGATGCCGCAACCGCCCTCATTCTCTCAGCAAGGTCCTGATAGCCTCTGACACGGTTGATAAATGCATCCTTGTCCATCATGACTGTATGGGTGCCATCCTCATTCTTACTGCCAAGCACACCGATTGTCTCAAGCTGTCTGATAACACTTTCAGCCTGCTCACCATTGATACTGAAATTCTCCTTGACCTGATCCACACTGATAGCTTTCTTTTCCATTGCAAACATTCCGACCTTTTCGATCAGTCCGTCAATGGCAGAATTTACCTTATCCCCTTCTATCGTGTGGCTTTTCTCGTTTCCCTGCTGTTTCTTCAAAAAATCCATCAGCTTGCCAAGGGATTTTTCATCTCCATTCTTCAGATAATCGTCAAATGTGGCAATCTTGCCAAACTTGAGTTTCTGTATCATCATATTCACACGTGGAACTGCCTCTGTATGAAAGATTACCTCACTCAGTCCGTCTTTCCTGTTGCAGTCCGGAAGTACTGAATAGAGTATTCCATACTTCTTTGCCATCTTTTCAACCTTTTTCATATCTTCGGTATTAAACTGTAACACCTGTAAATCGCCACC
>NZ_JBBMES010000050.1:0-1919 GCF_040096395.1 Lachnospira hominis (ex Hitch et al. 2025)
CGAAGAAAAGTCTCAAGTGGTGCATCTGCAAGCATCCCAAGTGCCAGCTTATTTGATTCATAATCCGCGAAGATATCGACATAACTCATAAGGTCGATTGCAGCCTCAAATACTACAAGCTCTGTACTGTTAACATTTACCACATTAAATCCATAGTTCTTATCATTGCCTGTGACATCACACTTGAATGGCTTGCCCTGCTTATCAAACACTCCCCGCATACTTGCAAATCTTGTCACTCCATTTTTATCATTTCCTTTGAAAACAACATTGTGGTAATGCCTGCTCTCATAAATCAGTCCTTCTTTTAAAAACAGATCTATGACTGCTCTGCTGATTCCTCTCTCATGATTCAGATAGGAAATAAGATAGGAATTACCTCCTGCCCGTTCTGGTAGGACAAATTGCTTTCTCTCTTCTGCCTGCTTCTGCGATACCTGATGAACAAGTGGCTGCTTTACAGGATTCTCGATTCTTCTGTATCCTGCAAAGTCCAGAAGCCAGAACACAGCCTCTTTTACACTCATTCCACAAAATACCCGTAAGAAATCTATCTGTGAGCCGCCATTGTTGCCTTTGTCAAACTGCCTTGACCATCTGTACCAATGGCTTCTGTTATAGATACGGATGGAATCCATCTCCTTTAAAGTGTGGTATTTGCCAATCCTCTTTACTGTATACCCAAGGCTTTCAGCAACTGCACACAAGTCAACACTCTTTGCTATGGCAAGCTCTTCATCCGTAAATCTTCCATCCATGCTTTCACCTTGCCTTTCCCTGCTCTGCTACAAGCGGTGACTTGATATCAAGTGTCAGGTAATCAGTGCTCAGGGTAATCTTAGGATTATCAATCATGCCTTTTTCACTGAAACTGAAAAATTCACGATTGTCTCCACCAACTATGATATGGTCAATGAGCGGTATTCCCATCAGTTCACACAGCTTGTTCATGCGGTCTGTCATCATCGTGTCTGCCTTGCTTGGGAATACATTCCCGGATGGATGACAATGGATTAACATCATGCTTGCGGCATTGCTTAAGATACTTGATTTAAACAGCTCTCTCGGATGTGCCATTGCCTCATTTAAAGAGCCAACACTTGCAAAATGCACATTGATAGGTTTTAAATCTGACCTTAGATTGACCACACACACTACTTCCCTGTCAAACTGGCACATACAGTCTCCCATGACAGCAGCTATATCCGCCGGATTATTAAAGGTGTGCTCCGAATAAATCGGAGCATCCTTTACAAGTCTTACCGAAACCACATCAAGCTTGAAGTCATTCTTCTTTGGCATCAGACACCGCCTCCTCTCCAAACTCGACACGGATAACAAAGTCACCTTTCTGGCTGTTTATGAGAGCAATGAGTTCTTCCATTGTAAGTTCCTGCTCCATAGCTGCCTCCTATCTGGACTTTTCCTTCGCGTCATATACAAGGGGAGGTTCTGCAACGATACCATCAAGTCTCTTGTTTGGTGTATCAGTTGCAAGGGTGAGTTTTCTTAAATCCTTATCATAGTGATATACCTGATTGGAAAGTCTCTCATCCAAAGACACCTCCTGCATATTTACCTCGACTACCATCTGTGCTAGCATCTCAGGGCTTCCCATATCTGAAGATACTGCAATAACCTCATGCACGCTCGAAGGGAGAATATAAAGGTCACTCTCTAAACTCTCTGCCAGCTCATGAAGCTCATTCTCATAAAGCATGGATGCTGCGCCATTGATACCCTTTTCATTGGAAATCACCCACATCGTCTGCTCCGGTGGAATCTCAGCTATCATCATCTCTGCGATCTCCTGTGGCATCCCATCCCTTGCGAACATTTCTTTCATAATGTCATTCATGCTACGAACGACAGGTGGGAAGAGTCTTCTTGTGTTTTCCGCTGCACACTTAAAGAGCTGT
>NZ_JBBMES010000051.1:0-1879 GCF_040096395.1 Lachnospira hominis (ex Hitch et al. 2025)
AAGAACTGGAAGGATGTGTTAAAGGTCGCAGGTCAGTTATACCGCTATGAATTTGACAATATCGTTATGGTAACAGCGCAAAGACCTCCGGAAAAAAGCACACTCATGGCAGATTATGATACCTGGAAAAAGGTGGGAAGATATGTAAAGCGTGGTGCGAAAGGCTGCGCTATCTTCCCGTCAAGGGCACTGAATCCACGCATGAGGTATATCTTTGATATCAGTGATACCGGAGGGAAGAATGTTAAGCTGACATGGGACCTTGAGGGAGAAAATCTTAAGGATTATGTGGATTTTCTTGTGTCAGAAGGTCAGATTGAGCAGTACGATAACAGCGACAGGGAGTCTCTAAAAAATATATTAAAACAGTTTACAGGAACAGATGTTTGGCTTATAATAAAAGAAGAGTTCGGAGACCGAATGACCGAACTTATGCAGCTATCAGGTAGTGTGATAAAGGAAGAAAGTAAGAAACGCAATGGCTTACAGCAGGAAATGGACATGGAGCAGCTTGTATATGCAAGTGTCATGTATGCTGTAGGGACGAGATGCGGATTTGACTTATCTGTGCAAGAACGGGATTTTAGTCAGATCGTAAATATCAAAGACGAAGAGATCATTTACCGTCTTGGTTCCATTGTATGCGATGTCTCCTGTAGTGTTCTTAGAGAATTTAGTCGTAACTTAAAGGCAATCGAGAGCGAAAGGAGAATTGGATATGTTAGAAGAAATGACTTACAAGGAAGTGGACGGACTGCTTTATCCGAAGATAGAGATGCCGGACGAGACGGAGGATCTCACGAAGCTGGGCAAATACGGAAGGATGGCGATGAACTATCTAAAGGAGAACGAGCCGGCAAGATACAAGACGCTGATGAGATTCGGGAAGATGTACGAGAAGATGTCAGCGGTAGAGGAGGAAGCGAACCAGCTGTACGACCAGCTGGAGATGCAGTATCTGGCGAAGCACAAGCCACAGAATCCGTCATCGACAATGGAGATGTGGAAGATAAGAGAGCAGGCGAAGATGCAGGCAGAGGAAGTGGTACTGAATCAGATAGTGATGCGATTCCACTAGAATCAGATGATACAGAACTGAATAGGGAACTTGATGAAATCAATTCATTGGGTGTTAGTAAGGAAGCCGAATATACACAGGCTTCCTTTTTTTTCGACCAGAATGGGCAGGCAAGCATTGGCACTATTCATACTGAGGATAAAAACAATAATCAGTTTATGCGTCAGTTCGAGCAGGACAGAAAAGCTGCATTAGCAGGTAAATACAATTACCTGAATCCCAAAAAGTCTGCAACAGTACCAAGTGAGTATATCAAACAGGTGCTTATGAGAGGTACAGGTTTTATCGGTGGCAAGGGCAGGGTATGCAAGATTTTTGAAACTGAGATTGATGCAGGAACCAGGGCAAAGCGTATCAAAGCAGAATATGGTCAGGGAGGTGCAGGCTGGCCGGTTGACGGACTGGGACTGCACGGATATGACACATTTCATGGGAATGGACTGCGTTTTCAGTGGCGAGATGAGGATGGAGAGGTTGAAGGATATGTTTCGTGGAAAGATATCGAAAAAGAGCTTGGTGTCCTTATTCTTACAGGGGAATACCAGCCTGAGACACCTCGTATTGATGAGCTTGCGATGGACGGACTCCGTGAGGATGATGAGGTCATTGATGCCGAATATCGGGAAGTGGAACCGGAAGAGGCAGAATCAGAGATTGATGATTATGCAATACCGGATGAGCCGGAGAGCTATGCTTCTAACAGAGATTATGTAAGTGCAAAAGGCATGACACCACAGGAAACTGCCGATGAAGACCGCATGGTAACACAGGCAGAATATGGTGCAGAGATAGAAGCTGAAA
>NZ_JBBMES010000052.1:0-1810 GCF_040096395.1 Lachnospira hominis (ex Hitch et al. 2025)
GCCACTGAATGCTTATCCATGCTCTTATTCTCGATGAACCATTCCATGCTCATCTTATTTAAGTGTACCTGAATGCCGGTATTGTAAAACTGGCTTCTGACTGCTCTTGCCCGTCTTGGTGTATTTAGAAGCTCATATATAAACTGCTCATAATCCAGCGGTTCAATCCATGTTGTGCCAATCTTTACATCAATATCCGAGGCTTCAATCCACTCCGGCTGCACCTTTTCAAGTGCTGCCACATTGCCTGCAAATCTTTCTGCCTGCGGATTGTCTGTATCAGCTGCCATAGCCTTTGCTACACGGAGCTTGTCTCTCACATTGCCGGAAAGATACTCATCTGCTGTCTCCCAGCCGATATCGGGATTGTTCTCGTTGTAGCGGTCGGGATTTAAGAAAATCAATCCATCCAGTTCTTCCACAAGAACTGCCCTTCTAAGCTCTGCCAAAGCATCGTCACTTAGAGTTATCTCATCCACTGTCTGTCCAGACTTTTCTGCAAGTTCTTCCTTTGCATTTGTAATATCCGGCTCATAGATAGAAAGCATATAGGCAAGATTTACATATCCAAATTCATTGACGGATACATTTAATGCTTCCACAGCGGTCTCCACTCTGTCTATGACAGTCTTTGCCTTAATCGTCTGCTTATAAAACATATCCGCTTTTTTCACCTCCCCGTCTTCATTTACTTCCTCAAGACTGCAAAGAAGTGGGTAATCGCTGTCATCTCGAAATGCTATTCTGTTTGCTTTTGAAGTAATGGCTCCATACTGCTTTACGAAGGCATCATATTTTACATTAAGAAGTCTCTGCTTATCAGAAAGCTCCTCCTCGCTGCAGCCATCCATCTGGATATCAATCAGATCTCTTGTTATCTGTCTGATTTCATCAAGGCTTCTGATTCGCTCCTCGGCAGTCTGTGATACTTCTTTTCTTACCATCTCGGAATTTTCCCTGTAATAGAGCTTTCCTTCAAAAAATGTGTAAGTGTAGTTTCTCACATCCGGATCAGCCGGGATAACTTCCTCCGTCTGCTCCACCTCATCTGCCACTCTCTCAAAATCTGTCATCTGGGCTTTGATATTACCGATAGCCTTATTGAGAGTCTCATACATATTGAAGTTCTCATCATTATTCACACAGACTGTATATCTGCTGTCCTGTCCGTAAATCCTTGTGTCATATTCCATAGTTCCAAGCATCATCTCCGGATGCTCTGCAAAATAAGAATTGACTGCAATTCCGTTCTCGGTCACACTAAGGTGTACCCAGTCAGGCTCAATATCAATCTTTCTCTCCCTCTTCTGCAAAAACAGGATATCTGCTGTCACTTCGGTTCCTGCATTATCTTTAAATGCAGTATTCGGAAGTCTTATCGCTCCCACAAGCTCTGCTCTTTCAGCCAGATACTTTCGGATAGTAGGATTTGCCTTATCAAGAGTTCCCTTTGTGGTGATTACAGCAACCATGCCTCCCGGTCTTACCTGATCAAGTGCTTTTGCAAGGAAATAATCGTGGATACGGAAGTTATACTTGTTGTACTTTGGATCAAATACCTTGTAATCTCCAAATGGCACATTCCCGACAACCACATCAAAAAAGTTATCCGGATATGTGGTATTCTCAAATCCTGTGATACTGATATTGGCATTCTGATAAAGCTGCTTTGCAATTCTTCCTGAAATGCTGTCAAGCTCCACCCCATACAGCTTGCTTCTCTGCATTGGTGTCGGCATACTTCCAAAGAAGTTACCGATACCCATAGATGGCTCTAATACATTGCCGCCTCTGAAACCAAACTGGACAA
>NZ_JBBMES010000053.1:0-1704 GCF_040096395.1 Lachnospira hominis (ex Hitch et al. 2025)
CCTAACTCAGCATCTTCAACAGAGTATGCAGAGATTGGTGAGTTCTATAACTTTGCATCATACAATGTTTCAGTATATGGTGCTAACTGGAATACAATCCAGGTACTTGCAGATGTTGACCCGGTTGCAAATCCACAGAAACCATGGCATACACACCATAATTTATACTTCCAGGATATCACATTTGGAAATGTCGGCGGTAATGGTGGATTTAAGAATATGAATGGCTGGGAGACATTAATTGGTTGTGAAAATGCAGTATTTTATAATGTATATACAAAGTCATACAACAGTAGGTCAGTATCAAAGAATACAAATAAAGCATGGAACAATCTTCAGTATTGCAAGAATATAGTATTCCAGGGGACAACATTGGATTCACTTAATGCCCGCACAGAACAGATGAAAGCATTAATGTCACCTGTGGCTGTTAAGAATAATGCAGTGACAGCAGTAAGTGCAGCAGACGGAAAGTCAGCAGATATTACATGGAATGCAGTAGAAAATGACACAAAGGTATTCTATGGTGTAGATACATATATCGGAGATACAAAGGTAGATATCAAAGATGGTATCTCAGCAACAACAGCAACTATTGATAGATTATCACCGGGTGTTGAATATACATTTAAAGTATATGTGAGCGAAGAAGGCGATACACAGAGTAAGCTTAAAAAATCAGGTAATAATAAGACATATGTAGGTGAAGCAAAAGTTACAACAACAGGTGAAAAAGATACAACACCTATTACAGCTCCTGAGGGTGCAGCAGCAGCGATAACTGCCGGAAGTGCATATTATACACATGCACAGGGCACATGGAGCAATATAGCTTTAACAGATTCAAGAGTACGTGGTTATAAGATTTATGCTAATGGCGAATTAAAGACAACAGTATATAACTATGAGATAAAGTCTTATAAAGACGCTGCAACAACAACTGTTAAAGAACAGATTGGACGTCTTACACCAGGCGTTGAAAATGCTATTAAGATTGTAGCATTTACAGATTCTGGTGTTGAATATGAGATGACAACATCAGTTGAAACATTAAAGAATTATGATTACAAAGCTCCAGTATGGGGAAATGATGCTAAGGTTACAGCTAAGGAAACAAAAGATGGCGACCTTGAGATTACATGGGATGCAGCAACAGATGATACAAAGGTTGGCGGATACCGTGTATATGTAGATGACATAGCTTATGGTTCAGATAAATATTTCAATCCTGTAAATGGTGCTAAGACAACAACAGAGACAACTTACACAATTAAGAAGTCAGAACTTCCAGAAGGCTTTGACATGACAAAGGCACATACAATTACAGTACAGGCCGGTGATACATGGTGGAAAGCTGAGACAACAATGGGAAAATTCGATAAGATGGCTGGTTTCAACTGGACAAATAAGGGTCTCACAACAAATGAGATTAAGGCTTATAAGGCAGAGCCAGGAAAAGTTGATACAGACATTGAGCAGAAGGAAGATGTACCAAAGACAACAGTAGACACATCAAAGGTTGCAGATGCAGTTCTTACAGAAGAAGATAAGGCTGCATTAGCAGATGGAAAAGATATTTCTGTTAAGGTAAAAGTTGCAAACGCTGATGAAACAACAGAAGAAGCAGTAAAAGAAAAGATTGCAGCAGTTATTAAAGGCAGCACAATCGGCAAGCTCTTCGATATTACAATTGAAAAGACAGTA
>NZ_JBBMES010000054.1:0-1644 GCF_040096395.1 Lachnospira hominis (ex Hitch et al. 2025)
AAGGAGACTAACTATTAAAAGTCAAGCCCTAAAATGATATTTTTTGAATAAAGTACAGAAATGTATTTTTAGATATATTTTGAACTCAGTTAGAGTTCTTTGAACATTGAAAACTGCATGACAAAAAAAGCATCGTTATAGGTGCTCAAAAAAAACAGTATTGAATTAGAAAGACTTAAGAGGCTTTGATGTATTGCTGATTTGTTTTTTCCAGATGATAAATTACTCGAATCAGCTTTTTTACAGCATGTGATATGGCAACATTGTAATGCTTGCCTTCTGCTCGTTTTTTAGCAAGATAAGCTGTAAATGTTGGATCCCAGTGGCAGACATACTTAGCTGCATTGTACAGAGCATATCGAAGGTATCTGGAACCACGTTTTTCCATATGTGCGTAAGCACCATACAGATGTCCAGATTGATATGTAGATGGCGAAAAACCGGCATAAGCTAAGATTTTATCAGGAGAATCAAAACGGCTGAAATCACCAATCTCAGCAATAATCATTGCACCCATGCGATAGTTGATACCTGGAATACTGAGAATTGGAGAATTAATTTCATCCATGATGATTTTGATTTCATTTTCGATTTCATCAATCTCTGAATCAAGTTCCTTAATCAACTTGATGGTGTGCTTCAGCTCCAGTGACTTTGCAGGCATATTTGAGCCGATAGAAGTTCTGGCAGCGTCTCTAAATGTAATGGCAGTATCTTTACTATATCGACCTTTAGAAGCTTCTGAAAGAAGATTTGTAAGTCTGGTAAGATGAGCGTTAGCAACTTGTTTAGCACCGGGAAATTCGGAAAGCAATGCATAAACAGATGCCATATGAAGTGTTGGAACAAGTTTTTCTAATTCAGGAAATAAGATACAGATCAGTCTTGAAACGGAAGACTTTAGCTTGGCACGTTCTTTTACTTTATCAAAACGATAACGAGTTAATGACTTTAGTTCTTCATTGTGATAAGATATGTCTGAGTAGGACTTTAAGTTCACATCAGACATTAGAATAGAAGCAATCGTGCGGGCATCTACTTTATCCGTTTTCGTCTGTCTAAGGCTTAGACTTTTTCTGTATAGATTTGTATGTAACGGATTGATAACATAGGTGGGCAAACCTTTATCAATGAGATATCCTAAAAGATTGTAACTGTAGTGTCCTGTGGCTTCCAGCCCTACTTTTACTTTAGTTATATCTTTCATAACGGTTTCAATCTTTTGATAAAGATCATTGAAACCATCTAGGTTATTGGTGATGGTAAAAGCTTTAAATAACACTTCTCCATCAGAGTTGGTGATAAAGCAATCATGCTTATCCTTAGCGACATCAATTCCAACGTAAATCATAAAAATCTCCTTATGAATGTATTTGATACTGTTTTAGAACCACAGGTGCTCCTTGCGATTGTAACCTCGTTCTAAATAAACCGTCATGCGGTATCTAACTGATTAACAAATGAACAAAGAGACTATGGTTGGAGCCTCCTTAAAACCATCGGGTGGTAGGTGATTACAACCAATCCACAGTATCTTATATATCATAGTCGAACCTACAGAAGAGGTAAAGAAGAGACTATGATTTAACAGTTATTAAGACCTTGGAGATGGTCTCTAAAAACTACTACTATATAATACGAGGT
>NZ_JBBMES010000055.1:0-1505 GCF_040096395.1 Lachnospira hominis (ex Hitch et al. 2025)
CATATCCATCTTCATTACACATAAGACCAATAAACATTGCCCTGTTATTCATATACTGCTGGATATCAAATGTCACCTGCGTTTCTCCGGTTATACTTGAATTATAAGTAACCTGTTTCTTTTCATTATCCATTTCTGCCTCCTTCTATAATCCAAATGCCTTGCTTGTAAGTGTCTGTGCACCCTTCACGCTTCCGACAGTCATTGCAATCGTAAATGTCATTTCACACAGACATATAAGCGTCTGTGCCCAGTCAGCATAACTTCCTGTAAATGCCGGAAGTCCTGCATTGATAAATGCATTACATACCACAATCGCAAGTGCCATCGTTACTGCCTCAAATACACACGAAAGAAAATATTTGCAGTAGGTAGCCATTGTATGACTGACCATTCTGTTTCCTGCCATTGTGGAGCATGCAATCGCACCGAGCGGCACAATAATCAGGATTTTTAAGAACCTGAAATACACTGTGTAGATGATAAAGAATCCACAGATAATAATGATGATTGCAAGCAAAGCTGTGAGTATCAGCATTACCAGACTCTCACCAAATCCGAGTCCCTTAATGATGTCTGCCTGTGTCCTGTCAATGGCAAGCTGCGTCGTTGTCCCGGCAGATATAAGTCCCACCAGATTTCCTATGGAAGTAAAAAACGCTTTCATAATCGTGACATTATTTGCAACAAACCATTCTGCAAGTCCCAGTCGGATAAGCATACGCAGGATTGATTCAAACCTCATCTCATCTTTTACATCTATGCTTTCCGAGCAGAAACCGATAACAAAGAACAGCACAACGAGGGATGAACCGACCGCTACAAAGACCGGCTCAATACCCTCAATGACTGCCCAGGGACCTCCGCCCTTGAAACTGACCGGTGACTGTCCAAGCATTGCAAAGACCAGGGATATCTGATTGTTCCAAAACCCAAACACTGCCTCAAGAAGTGCAAGGATCTTGTCTCCAAGCTTAAAAATATCCATACTTGTTGTTCACCTCTTTCCTTTTACTAAAAGGGAAATTGCATTTCCCCAATCTTAGAAGCCTAAGAATGTCAGAACTGTTGAAATACCAGCCATCATGACACCTGCTACAATTCCTTTCAGTGCAGAGTTCATAGTAGATGAATCCTGCTGCTGATAGGCTTGTGCGAACTCCATGACATTCTTTGCAAGAATGATGACACCAACAGCACCAATGACTGCAATGATAAGTGTCTTTAAGTTCTCAAGCGGCTGTGTTACTGCGGAAGTACCTGTACCTGCTGCAAAACAAGTAGTGCTCATAAGCATTACTCCCATAAGTGCCCCGGATAATGCCGGAACGAATCTCTTTTTAAAGTGAATGAATCTGTTCTTCATGCCTTTCTCCTCCATCTGATTGTTGTTTGTTGTTGAAATAACCTGTTCTTTTCTCATGTTGATTAATCTCCTTTTTTGAAGTGACAGAAGCGGAAAAAGCCAGAAAGGAATACACATATTCCAATCCGGCTAGCTTTCC
>NZ_JBBMES010000056.1:0-1409 GCF_040096395.1 Lachnospira hominis (ex Hitch et al. 2025)
CTTTCTGCCGATTTTTCTGCACGTTTCTTTGCAGCTTTTTCTTCCTCTGCTTTTTTAGCAGCTCTTTTCTCTTTTACCTTTTCTTCTGTTTCTCTGTTCTCTTTTGCTTTTCGTTCAGCATTCTCTTTCGCTATTTTCCCATCTGGATCATTTGTACTAGATATTGCCACCGAAATATTTCCGTTTTCATCAACCTTATAACTCAGATTTGTCAAAGTGCCCAAACATCCATTAACCGCACTTTTTGCACAATCTGGAATGGCTGCTAAGTTTTCCTCCAGATACTTTGCTTTTTCCGGATCATTCATACACTTCTGTAAAAATGCACTTGAAACGGATACTGTTGTCGGAACCCCTTGCATTGAAGTCGTTCCCATATTCATATAATGGTATTTTCCTTGCAAGTATTTTGAATAATCATTTACATTGCTATACCCCGTCTTAATCTGCTCTGTTTTTGTCACACCGGGACGTGATGTTTTTAATTCAACTGTACTTGTTGTCACGTTGCCGTCTTTTGTATTTGTACTATCCTTTTCACTATCTGTTTTTTTAACAGTATTCTTGTAATTTGAAGCATAATACGATGTGCAACTGCTGTTATTGATACCTGTAATTGCCATAATCCTACCTCCCTGTTATTGAAACTTAAAATAATTTCTATTATATTGAACGACTTGGATATTTAATTTCTCTCAGCCTCAATATGATATGTAATCCAAGTTCTCTTTTTTTCCTATGTTCAAATGACTAAGCACTATTTATACTTACTATTTGCATTTGGCAAATTAAGATATGTATCCATACTTTTCGTCCAAAGCAACGATAAGTCAAACCTTCCCAATTTGTTTAAATCTTCTATGCTTTTTTTGAACATTGCGATAAAATCTCTTCTGTCGTTAAGTCCCATATTACCAGCTTCAAGCGGCAGAGACGTGAAACCTCCCTGCTTTTCCACTTTGTAATGTGCCTCCAATGCACGCATTTCGACTACTGTAGCATTTGATGGATTAACATCATTGATATAAATTCTTTGCTCAAACTCTTTCCCGTTTTCGTCCACACCTTTCGCTAACACCACAGGATTTTCATCCGTCGAATCATCCGCATATTTAAGACAATAAGAAAGACCTGTACCATTACCTCCTGTCCACAACATATTATCTGTTGTAAATATCTGATATACCTTCGGTGTTTCTGCCATATAAAATGTCTTTTCCCCAGATGCAGGAGTTTTCATTTGATTACCTTTTTGTTGACCGTACAATGAAGATACGGTATTCAGACCAGAACCAATGTGCATACTTCTATTCCTCCAATCAGTTTATCTGAATTGTAAATGTACTGCTTGTATTCCACCATCGTCATATCTTTAGCAGACACAGAACCTATTTTTGAATTGCCCACTA
>NZ_JBBMES010000058.1:0-1247 GCF_040096395.1 Lachnospira hominis (ex Hitch et al. 2025)
CAAATTATATCATATACTCTGTAATATATCTAAAAACATTACTGCTTCTTTCGATATGAACTCATCTTCTCCACAGTAACCTCCGGATAGAAATACGTCAGAATCGTTGACTTTGGAACTCCTGCCGCAAGTGCCTTCTTCACCTCTTCTTTCTGCTCCGGCGTATATGACCAGTGCAGCATTCTGTTTGTAATGGTATCTTCCCACTTAGGTTTTTCCCTCTCAGGATTCCTTACAGGCTTAGCACCAGCACTTCCATTAGAAGTGTTGGCACTTTCTGCAGCATCAGACTTCTGCGATTCATCGACATACTCAAGCTCATTCGCCTGCTCCCTGTCAATCTTTGCTTTCTGCTTTGCTTCATCCTGCATGGAGAATCTTCTGCTTAATTCCGCATCACCAAGCATCATAAACTGCTCATAGGTAAGAGAATCTATATACACATTCTCGCCCTTATCCTTCAGCTTTTCATAATACTTAACTGCCTTGTCTGAAAGAATCTCAAATGGCGGACCGATAAGATTATCCGTTCCTCTTATCTGATGAACATATGGTTTTCCCTTACCATCTGCCGTCTGGTTAAACATCGGATGATTGAATGGTATAAACTTATTATCCATGATAGGATCAAAACCACGGATAAAGATAATACACTTTTTGTTATCCAGCTTTCTGACTTCATCGGGTGTAAACAATTCTCTTCCTAACACATCATAATTCCTTGATGAGCTTCCCTGTCTGCCCTTTGTCTCTCCACTTGACTTCTTATCAATCGTACCTTTTCCAAGCAACTCAGACACATACTTATGTGTACTCTGCTCATTTCCACCAAGATATATGAAAGTATCGCAGTTGCCGGGAATTGTCTCCCAGGTATCTTTAAAAAGTGCTTTTAACTGGGCAAAGTTCTGAATAATGATAATACTTGAAATCTCACGGCTTCGCATTGTCGATAACAGGGAACAGAAGTCATCGGGCAATGCGACATTCGCAAATTCATCTAACATAAATGTCACATGGATAGGCAATCTGCCTCCACAGTTAAAGTCCGCCTGATAGTACAATTCCTGAAATATCTGCGTGTATAACATACCGATAATGAAGTTATAGGATTTATCACTATCCGGGATTACACAAAACAGTGCTGTCTTTGTCTCACCATCCCCATTTACTCCAATACCGATATCGGACAGATTAAGCTCATCTTTTGAGAGTAATCGTAAAACCTGCTTATTCTCAAGAAATGC
>NZ_JBBMES010000059.1:0-1225 GCF_040096395.1 Lachnospira hominis (ex Hitch et al. 2025)
GTAAGTCCCAGCATCGTTGTTATCCATGAACCTAATATACATGTAATTATCTTACCTTTTATATAACTGTCCCTGCTACTTCTTATCGTAACATACGGTATTCTTCCCGAGCACCAGTCGTCAGCAAAGCTTAATGATACCGGTAATGCCGCTGCAAATATAAGCAATTTATTAAAATTACTAATTGACAATATTGCCTCAAATCCATTCATAACATTATTAATCTGTCGTTCATAATGAACCATAATTCCTACTATAAGAATGATAAGAATTCCGACAGGTATTTTCCAGCTTAATACCGAATGTAAGTATTCCTCGTAAATTACCCCGATAAGTTTATGTTTTTTCCCCAATTTGTTCTTTTTTTGCATTATTTTTATCTTCTCCTCACATTATTTAATTCAATCACTATCCTTATAACTTTTCATACACCAATTTTTGCATTTATAACTTACAAATTTAATAATATGAAGATTTTATTTTTGTCATGGATATTCTGCCTCTATAAGGCAGAATATCCTATTTTAATAAATAACAATATTTTAATCTCACTTAACCCTTATTCGCACTTATAGCCTATGGCTCCCATGTTCCGTCTACATGCACATAATACGCATATGTTTGTGCTCTTAGACGATATGACTGTCCTTTGCTTGGTTTTTCAGGCTGACTATATTCAGGATACATTCTTCCTATAAATGTTCCAACATTAATATTACCAGTATAATTGTAATTATAATATTCCGGACCGTTAATACTCATCTCAAACTTATCCATTTCAGATACATTACTATTACTTATTTTAATATAACCATATGTATCATCATTATCTTTTGTAAGATTCCTCGTGTAATCCTCACTTATCGAATCCTCTGCTACATCCACATCAAACCAGTAGTTTTCCCATGCTGCCATAGCAGGAACAGTAAACATCATAATAGCAGTCATTGATAACGCTGCTGTTTTTATTGCTCTTTTAATATTCATATATGTGCCTCCTTCGTAATCACTTATTCTTTTCGTAATGTTTCTTGATTTCTTCTGCAACTTTTACTTCTCCAAACAAAAATGCACTTTTTGTGTTAACAAGCTTTTTCTCACTCAACTTAATTAACATCTTATTCATTGTATCTTTCTTCATCTGTATACACCTCGTATTATATAGTAGTAGTTTTTAGAGACCATCTCCAAGGTCTTAATAACTGTTAAATCATAGTCTCTTCTT
>NZ_JBBMES010000060.1:0-1008 GCF_040096395.1 Lachnospira hominis (ex Hitch et al. 2025)
ATACAAAGGCTCACTCGCCTTCTTTAATAACTTAAATCCGTCTGTAAATAAACCCATGTCTCTAACCTCGCTTTCTTTTTTATCATGAATGCTTGCATTCATGCTGCGAAATGCACATCATGCAATGCATGATTTTCCTCTGTGCATTTCTGCAATCCTGCGGAGCATCTGCTCTGATTTTTCAGAGCACTGAAGCCCGCCGGGAACTTCACCCTGCGGGCTGTGTTCCCGACCTTTCGGTCAGATACTTTTTATCTAATGCATCGCCTTATATGCTGCAATGCCTGCTACTGCCGCCACAATGACTGCGACAAGTCCAAGCAGCATGTTTCTCGTCTTTTTCTTCATCGCTTCAAACTCCTCCTGCTTCTTTACAGCCGAATCAGCTGTTACAGTCTCCGGTTCAGCCTTTCTGCCTTTCTTCTTTACCTGTTCATTCTGCTCTGCTTCTAACTGCTTTATTGCAGGCTCTCCCTCTGTTGACACATAAGTAAGTGCCCTGTTTCCAAACATAAAATGCAGTTTCTTTCCCATATACTCGTAGAAATTCATCCCATTAAAGGAATAGAAACCACCGAGAGCAATCGGTGCCACACAGGGAATTGCCACATAAGCAGAACCCGTAAGACCGATATACTTGTAAAGAAGAAGGACAATACCGCCACCGACCACTACGCTTGCAATGGAAAATATAAGCTGCCTTGCAGTAAGTCCCATCGCAACCGATTCCTGATAGCGGTCAATATCCTTGTTTACTTCGATTACCATTGTCCCTGCCTCCTATCTTGATAAATCCTTTGTCTCCGGCTTTCTTGTCATTCCAATATTTGCCTCATACTTATCCATTCCATCCGGACACAATTCCCTAAGCTTATCTACATTGAACAGATAAAGTGGATATTCGCAGAAACCGCTCCTTTGCGTAAATCCCGTAAACTCTCCAATGTCATTGTCTGTAATAAACTTTTCAATATCCGGCATGTCATTCACATTCAGATATCCGCAGTA
>NZ_JBBMES010000061.1:0-995 GCF_040096395.1 Lachnospira hominis (ex Hitch et al. 2025)
CACAGCCTGTAAGACTCATCAGAATACCTGTAACAATAACAAATGATACTAATTTTTTCATAGAACCCCTCCTTTATACTTTATATACAAACGCCAGCATATTACTTCTGCCATTCAGATTCACTCCAAGTGTCGGCAGTATTAATTTCTGATTTCTTTATATATGCGAGTTTATGCATACTTGCATACTTTACTTCTGTTTTCTTTCCTACTTCAAAAAGCTTATATCTGTCATCACCAAAAAATACGCTTCCCCTTGTTTCCATTGTATTTATTACATTTCCGTCCTTATCAAGAACATATAATGTTATCGTTAAATCTGCGGTTCTTGTAAACAGGCACCATCTTGTATTATCAAGATATATATAATCTTCGTCAAAAGATATATAACATAATGTCGAATTTCTTTCTGCTTTATATATAAGAGTTTCTTCTTTATCTTTAATTTTATATTTATATAACCCTTCGTTGATTACGTAATAATAAATTATATTATCAGAGGTATCAATTATATAATCGCTTATGTTTTTATCTATTAATTTTGTTGTTTTTCCTGTCGATTCATTGTAACAGTATAAGCCATCCCCAGTCATAACATTCTGTTTTGTCTCTTTTTTAAATTCTGTTGTTGAATATGTAAAGAAAACTTTATCACCATATGCCCTTACAGAATTAAATAAAACACTTTGCTCATCACTTGTTATAATATCTTCATTTATTTTATTATCAAGCGAAAATCTTTTTATGCTTATCTGTACTGTCTCAGGCAGTCTGCAATTTCCCGTATTGTTGTATACATATACACAGTCATTGTTAAATACAAGACTATAATCGTCCGCACTGTCTATAGGAACACTTCCTATATCAAACAATTCTTTTCTGTCTGTTCCATCGGAATTAATCTGCACAAGTACAGCTCGTCCCTCTGAACTGAATTTAATCATATATATATGATTTTTATAATACCATACTACCTCTGAATAATCAGAAAACAC
>NZ_JBBMES010000062.1:0-972 GCF_040096395.1 Lachnospira hominis (ex Hitch et al. 2025)
CTAGCTGCAGCATACTCTTCATCCGATAACATCTCTTTGAGTTCTTTGTACTCTTTGCTCCAGCTTTCATTATTCTCATCAAATGCCTGTGACAGTCCGCCCCATCCGACAAACTTCGACAGAACTTTCTGCTCCTCCGGTGTGGCAAGCCTGTTTTCTGATTCAATCTGCTTTAAAGTGCGGATTGCATCCATATTCCACTGGTATCTGGTCTTAGCACCGCCTTTTTCCATTTCCCAGAGGTTATAGTGGAAATTGTGCTTCGTCTGCCCGTCAACATTCTTCTCATTTTCAAGACTTCCTACTTGCTGTACTGGCTCCTGCTTTGGTGTAAAATCTACATTTTCCTGTAATTCTGTATCAGCCTGAATATCATCCACAGATACTGATACCACATGTCCATTCTCATCAATCTTGGTTTCCCAGCCATTCGCTATTGCTCTTTCCCTGGTTTCAAGATGATTGGCTTTTACACTATCCTCGATATCAAAGAATCTCTTATAGACCGGATTCATCTTATCCCTGTCAGCCTTCTGCTTTGTCTCCTGATAATACTTCTTCTGGTCTTCTCCGCAGTAAAATGGCTGTTTTACCATATAAGATAAGATTTCATATAACTCACGCCAATCGAGAGCACCTTCTTTACGCACACCATTCCTGTTCTTATAGCTGATCTTCACATATCCGCTTCTGATTGAGTACTCCACAAGACCATACTTATTGTTGGAATATGCCTTTCTTTCTGCATTATCTGTCCCTAATGCAATATCCCTGATAAGGTCAAGTTTATTGGGCATAAATGCAAAATCAGACTGCACCACATCCATAAGGAATGCCCTAAACGGAGTGTAGCAGCTGCAATCTGTTACAAGAATCTCCGCCGCATCACGCAGGTCTTCATCAAGCTCTGCAATACGCTTGGCATAATCAATCGGTGTAATATACTGAAGCTCTGATGGATCTTTTTCAGTT
>NZ_JBBMES010000063.1:0-942 GCF_040096395.1 Lachnospira hominis (ex Hitch et al. 2025)
GATATCTGACTTAGTGGTGTAAAAAATGTGCCATATCTGCTGCCATTGTGACCGCACAATACACAGTTGCCACTCTCACCGATTCCTGCAGTCTCTTCTATATGACCAATCCCTGCATTAAGCACTTTACTTGTGGTTCCTTCCATTACCGGATACCTGATATCTAACCCCGGTATCTCAATGATGCCGATAACACC
Organism: Lachnospira hominis (ex Hitch et al. 2025); assembly: GCF_040096395.1. NCBI lineage: Bacteria > Bacillati > Bacillota > Clostridia > Lachnospirales > Lachnospiraceae > Lachnospira > Lachnospira hominis (ex Hitch et al. 2025). The sequence goes on from NZ_JBBMES010000063.1 coordinate 198, forward strand.
GCCTTCTTTAAGAATGGCTTCATCCTCTTCACTAATGGAGGTTTGCTCTTCCTCCACATCTGTTTCTTCATCGTAATCATCCTCCAATGTCTGCTCAAATTCACTTATGAGCTGTTCTGTCTGTTTTTCTCCGGTTGCCCTCCAGAAAAAAGGGACTGCCATAATGGCAATCCCTGCTGTAATCAGTAGTCCTGCGACCACTTTTCTTATGCTCATATTATTCACTCTCCTATCGTGTTCTGCCCTCTCTGTCGGCTGGATAAGCACCTTTATCCTCTGCTACAATTGCTGCAGATTCCATCCTGTCATCTGCTTCTCTTTCTTCCTCCGGTCCGCTCAGGTCTGCATCCACAGCCTTTGCGTTCTCAAGGTCAAGCTGGGCATTCAGTTCACACTGCCTTGACAGCTTTTCTTCCAGTTCCTTGCTGTATGCAAATGGCTTGTCATACTCTGCCTTTGATGCTTCAAGGTCATTCTGGTACTGCTCAATCTTCTTTTCTAAGAAATCAATGTTCTCATGGAGTCCATTGAACAGGTTTTCCAGCTTTACCATGCTGCCGACCGGACTTGTGGAAAGTTCTGCCTTGTACTCAGTCTTTCCACGAAGCACCATATAATTGATACCAAGGAAGTTCTTTTCCACAAGCAGCTCAAATCCATGGAACTTGCCGATTGCAGTTGTCTCTCCGGTCTTACATTTGCTGATTGCTTCAAGCATCATCGTTCCTCCATCCACACGCTCTGT
>NZ_JBBMES010000064.1:0-905 GCF_040096395.1 Lachnospira hominis (ex Hitch et al. 2025)
TGGTCAATGATGAAAACAATCTCTCAGGTATTTGTCACAGGTGTTAAGGAGATTACAACAACTCCGGCACTTTTCGGTGATGTACTTGAGTATGAAGGAAAGTTCTATAAGGTTGGAACTGTGAGGCAGGAAGTAAAGGATACCAAGGTCGAAGATGACAGCTTTTATCTTCTCACTCTTGCAGCAGTTGCTAAGGAACTTAAAAGAAGAGGTCTTGCAGAGGCAAAGGTATTTCTTGCTGTAGGACTTCCACTTACAAGATTTGGAGCTGAGAAGAATGACTTTATCAAGTACCTGACAAAGAATAAGCGTGTAAGCTTCAAATATGAGAATGAGCCGTATTATATTGAAATTGATGATGTGGCAGTATTCCCTCAGTGTTATGCAGCAGTAGTGGACAAGATTCCTACAATGGCAAAGAAAACGCTGATAGTAGATATCGGTAGCTGGACAATCGACATTATGCCGGTAATCAACAAGTCACCGGATGAATCAAAGTGCGTGACGATACCAAAAGGTCTTATTACCTGTATGCGTTCTATCAATGAACAGTGTGTAAGACAACTTAACGGAGAGGTAGACGAGTCAGAGATACAGAACATCATGCGATATGGCAGGTCAGATATTGATGATGAATACTTTGCCATTATCAAGGCAGAGATAGAGGATTTTGTTGATAAGGTATATAACTCAATCCGTGAGTTTGGGTATAACTTAAAGACTACACCGATTGTATTTGTCGGTGGCGGGGCAGTTGTGATGAAGAATTTTGGTAGTCACGATGCCAAGAACATTTCCTATAACCTTGATGTAAAGGCAAATGCAAGGGGATATGAGCAGCTTGCCACAATGGGACTTAAAAGCACTAAGCGATTATCATAAGGAGGCAGATGATGGGAAGAAGA
>NZ_JBBMES010000065.1:0-905 GCF_040096395.1 Lachnospira hominis (ex Hitch et al. 2025)
TCTTCTTCCCATCATCTGCCTCCTTATGATAATCGCTTAGTGCTTTTAAGTCCCATTGTGGCAAGCTGCTCATATCCTCTTGCATTTGCCTTTACATCAAGGTTATAGGAAATGTTCTTAGCATCATGACTACCAAAATTCTTCATCACAACTGCCCCGCCTCCGACAAATACAATCGGTGTAGTTTTTAAGTTATACCCAAACTCACGGATTGAGTTATATACCTTATCGACAAAATCCTCTATCTCTGCCTTGATAATGGCAAAGTATTCATCATCAATATCTGACCTGCCATATCGCATGATATTCTGTATCTCTGACTCGTCTACCTCTCCGTTAAGCTGTCTTACACACTGCTCATTGATAGAACGCATACAGGTAATAAGACCTTTTGGAATCGTCACACACTTTGATTCATCCGGTGACTTGTTGATTACCGGCATAATGTCGATTGTCCAGCTACCGATATCTACTATCAGCGTTTTCTTTGCCATTGTAGGAATCTTGTCCACTACTGCTGCATAGCACTGAGGAAATACTGCCACATCATCAATTTCAATATGATACGGCTCATTCTCATATTTGAAGCTTACACGCTTATTCTTTGTCAGGTACTTGATAAAATCATTCTTCTCAGCTCCAAATCTTGTAAGTGGAAGTCCTACAGCAAGGAATACTTTTGCCTCTTCAAGACCTCTTCTTTTAAGTTCCTTAGCAACTGTTGCAAGAGTGAGAAGATAAAAGCTGTCATCTTCAACCTTGGTATCCTTTACTTCCTGCCTCACAGTTCCAACCTTATAGAACTTTCCTTCATACTCAAGTACATCGCCGAAAAGTGCCGGAGTTGTTGTAATCTCCTTAACACCTGTGACAAATACCTGAGAGATTGTTTTCATCATTGACCA
>NZ_JBBMES010000066.1:0-902 GCF_040096395.1 Lachnospira hominis (ex Hitch et al. 2025)
ATACAAAGGCTCACTCGCCTTCTTTAATAACTTAAATCCGTCTGTAAATAAACCCATGTCTCTAACCTCGCTTTCTTATAATGAAAGCCCGCCGGGAACTTCACCCTGCGGGCTGTGTTCCCGACCTTGCGGTCAGATACTATTCGTTTCTAATGCATTGCCTTATATGCTGCAATGCCTGCTGCTGCCGCCACAATGACTGCGACAAGTCCAAGCAGCATGTTTCTCGTCTTTTTCTTCATTGCTTCAAACTCCTCCTGCTTCTTTACAGCCGAATCAGCTGTTACAGTCTCCGGTTCAGCCTTTCTGCCTTTCTTCTTTACCTGTTCATTCTGTTCTGCTTCTAACTGCTTTATTGCAGGCTCTCCCTCTGTTGATACATAGGTAAGTGTCCTGTTTCCAAACATAAAATGCAGTTTCTTTCCCATATACTCGTAGAAATTCATCCCATTAAAGGAATAGAAACCACCAAGAGCAATCGGTGCCACACACGGGATTGCCACATAAGCAGAACCCGTAAGACCAATATACTTGTAAAGAAGAAGGACGATACCGCCACCGACCACTACGCTTGCAATAGAAAATATAAGCTGCCTTGCAGTAAGTCCCATCGCAACCGATTCCTGATAGCGGTCTATATCCTTGTTTACTTCGATTACCATTGTCCCTGCCTCCTATCTTGATAAATCCTTTGTCTCTGGCTTTCTTGTCATTCCGATATTTGCCTCATACTTATCCATTCCATCCGGACACAGTTCTCTAAGCTTATCTACATTGAACAGATAAAGCGGATATTCGCAGAAACCGCTCCTTTGCGTGAATCCTGTAAACTCTCCAATGTCATTGTCTGTAATAAACTTTTCAATATCCGGCATGTCATTCACATTCAGATATCCGCAGTA
>NZ_JBBMES010000067.1:0-857 GCF_040096395.1 Lachnospira hominis (ex Hitch et al. 2025)
GGAAAGCTAGCCGGATTGGAATATGTGTATTCCTTTCTGGCTTTTTCCGCTTCTGTCACTTCAAAAAAGGAGATTAAACAACATGAGAAAAGAACAGGTTATTTCAACAACAAACAACAATCAGATGGAGGAGAAAGGCATGAAGAGTAGATTCATTCACTTAAAAAAGAGATTCGTTCCGGCATTATCCGGAGCACTTATGGGAGTGATGCTTATGAGCACTACCTGTTTTGCAGCAGGTACAGGTACTTCCGCAGTAACACAGCCGCTTGAGAATTTAAAGACACTTATCATTGCAGTCATTGGTGCTGTTGGTGTCATTATTCTTGCAAAGAATGTTATGGAGTTCGCACAAGCCTACCAGCAGCAGGATTCATCTACCATGAACTCTGCTCTGAAAGGAATTGTAGCAGGTGTCATGATGGCTGGTATTTCAACAGTTCTGACATTCTTAGGCTTCTAAGATGGGGAAAAAGAGTTCCCCTTTTAGTAAAAGGAAAGAGGTGAATAACAAGTATGGATATTTTTAAGCTTGGAGACAAGATCCTTGCACTTCTTGAGGCGGTGTTTGGATTTTGGAACAATCAGATATCCTTGGTCTTTGCAATGCTTGGACAGTCACCGGTCAGTTTCAAGGGCGGAGGTCCCTGGGCAGTTATTGAGGGTATTGAGCCGGTTTTTGTAGCGGTCGGCTCATCCCTCGTTGTGCTGTTTTTTGTTATCGGTTTCTGCTCGGAAAGCATAGATGTAAAAGATGAGATGAGGTTTGAGTCTATATTTCGTATGCTTATCCGACTGGGACTTGCAGAATGGTTTGTTGCAAATAATGTCACGATTATGAAAGCGTTTTTTACTTC
>NZ_JBBMES010000068.1:0-746 GCF_040096395.1 Lachnospira hominis (ex Hitch et al. 2025)
ATCCGTATAGTCAGTATCGTTCAACGCATTATACAAAGATAATAAATCCTTAGGATTTTTAAAGATAAACCGAAACAGGGCATCTTTGTGGTTCCGGTTTAGTAATGGTTCATTGGTCAATAGGCAGTCCTCCTTGTAATAATCACTGTATTTTTAATTTCTATCATCTTTTATTGCAACATTATACTCCGCTTCTGAATAACACTCTATAATCTTATCCTTTGGGACATTAAGTTTAATCATGTTTTTGATAGCTTCAATTTTTGTTTGCTCAATTCCATCATTAAACCCATCATCATAGCTGATATTTTTCTCATTTTTTATATGCTGTTCTTCGTTATATTCTGTCAGAATCATGTCACGCACCTCCGCTGTATGCACTGATAATACTTCTTTTAGAATATTATGGCTTATGGCTTGGTTAATTGCAAGTGTAACGGCTGTGTTAATATCATTTTCCTGTGATACATAATCACGGATTAACCCGATAAATGATGCATAATCGTGGAGCAGCCTGCATTTTTTCATCAATTCCGCGTTATTACCAATATTTATGTTAATCATATGAGCGGTGATTTCCATTGCCGGTTGAAATTTTGACGAATTACAGTTGCTGGATGTATCGCTGGCGGTGACTTGATTTGAATTATAATTATCCGATTTTTTCACAAACGCATCCGACAGCCTCAGCGTGCATCTTTCCGGCATCTCCTGACGACCGTTATAAAATATTATGTAGCGTGGTA
>NZ_JBBMES010000069.1:0-742 GCF_040096395.1 Lachnospira hominis (ex Hitch et al. 2025)
TATCGCAGCTTGTCACGTCCTTCGTCGGCTCTCAGTGCCTAGGCATCCGCCCTGTGCTCTTTATAGCTTAACCTTTAAGATTTGAAAGCGGTTCGGATTAAGCGGCAGACCTGCGTTGAATGTTTACATTCAAAAGCTGTTCTGCTGGTTAATTCGGAATCATTTGCGAAGCAAAGGATATGAGTAAAAGCAAAGCTTTTACGAATAACCGCTTCATGATTTTCCGTCTTCCAATCCCATATCAGATATATAGCGTTATACCTGACGGCTTTTTTGATTTTCATCATTTCGGTTTGTTTCTTGGTTTGGCATATCTTATCGTATATGCCGCACCTCGGATGTCTAAACATTATTAATGTTTATTAGATATTTTAATATGCAGTTTTCAGGGAACAGTGTCCGCTTTTCGCAGACCCTCGGCTGTTTTTTGACAGCCTGTAGATATTAACACAGTGTCAACTCTTTGTCAACAGCTTTTTTATTAATATCTGATGGAGATAAAGGGATTCGAACCCTTGACCCCCTGCTTGCAAGGCAGGTGCTCTCCCAACTGAGCTATACCCCCAGGGCATGTGTATTTTGTTTTAATGGGGTCAAGAGGACTCGAACCTCCGACCTCACGCTTATCAGGCGTGCGCTCTAACCAGCTGAGCTATGACCCCTTAAATCTGGCAGCCACCTGCTTTCCCATACCGTCTCCAGTATAGTATCATCGGCCGCTTAAGGCTTAACCTTCGTGTTC
>NZ_JBBMES010000070.1:0-741 GCF_040096395.1 Lachnospira hominis (ex Hitch et al. 2025)
CCATATTGGCTAAAGTGCTAATTTACTCTCAAATTTGCTTTATTCTAAAAGCATTCCATCAATTATTGCAAACTTTGTCTTAAATATAGATCTATTCTGGCAATATCGTAATATGACATCCTGTACATAAGGTCTTGTACAATAACTGTCTACCACAATCTGTTTATCTTCCTCTTTCTCTATCCTCTTAAATATGCCTTTTGCATTCCAATCCGTCTTTACAGCATCTACTAAATCATTACTCATCTCAAGATGTGATAAAATCGTGGAATTCAACTCGGTTTCTTTAATTTCAGATATTTGTCCATAGTCATTAAGTTGCTTCAATTCTCTCTTAATTGCCTCCGTGTAACTTGTCATATTATTATCTCCTATCAATAAGTATTCAGGTGTTACATCTAGTGCCTTTGCTAGTTGTAAAAGATTATACGCACTTGGCTCTTCATTGAGTCTACCTTGTTCATAACGTCGTATACTCTGAACAGATATATTTGTTATCTTACCCAGCTCTTCCTGTGTATAGTTTCGTATATTACGCAACTCTTTTAATCTATCTGCAAAAGTCTTTTCCGTATTCATCCTGTACCTCCAATATAAAATAATTTCTGTCTTTTGTAACTGCTCACATGTTAGTAGTCCAATAAGCTGAAGCATACCATGTGAGCAAATTATATCATATACTCTGTAATATATCTAAAAACATTACTGCTTCTTTCGATATGAACTCATCTTCTCCACAGT
>NZ_JBBMES010000071.1:0-667 GCF_040096395.1 Lachnospira hominis (ex Hitch et al. 2025)
TTACCTGCTAATGCAGCTTTTCTGTCCTGCTCGAACTGACGCATAAACTGATTATTGTTTTTATCCTCAGTATGAATGGTGCCAATGCTTGCCTGCCCGTTCTGGTCGAAAAAAAAGGAAGCCTGTGTATATTCGGCTTCCTTACTGACACCCAATGAATTGATTTCATCAAGTTCCCTATTCAGTTCTGTATCATCAGATTCTAGTGGAATCGCATCACTATCTGATGGAGTACCACTTCCTCTGCCTGCATCTTCGCCTGCTCTCTTATCTTCCACATCTCCATTGTCGATGACGGATTCTGTGGCTTGTGCTTCTCCAGGTACTGCATCTCCAACTGGTCGTACAGCTGGTTCGCTTCCTCCTCTACCGCTGACATCTTCTCGTACATCTTCCCGAATCTCATCAGCGTCTTGTATCTTGCCGGCTCGTTCTCCTTGAGATAGTTCATTGCCATCCTTCCGTATTTGCCCAGTTTCGCGAGATCCTCCGTCTCGTCCGGCATCTCTATCTGCGGATAAAGCAGTCCGTCCACTTCCTTGTAAGTCATTTCTTCTAACATATCCAATTCTCCTTTCGCTCTCGATTGTCTTTAAGTTACGACTAAATTCTCTAAGAACACTACAGGAGACATCGCATACAATGGAACCAAGACGGTAAATGATCT
>NZ_JBBMES010000072.1:0-666 GCF_040096395.1 Lachnospira hominis (ex Hitch et al. 2025)
GTAACAGATTGCAGCTGCTACACTCCGTTTAGGGCATTCCTTATGGATGTGGTGCAGTCTGATTTTGCATTTATGCCAAATAAACTTGACCTTATCAGGGATATCGCATTGGGGACAGATAATGCAGAAAGAAAGGCATATTCCAACAATAAGTATGGTCTTGTGGAGTACTCAATCAGAAGCGGTTATGTGAAGATCAGCTATAAGAACAGGAATGGTGTGCGTAAGGAAGGTGCACTCGACTGGCGTGAGTTATACGAGATTTTATCCTATATGGTAAAACAGCCATTTTACTGTGGAGAAGACCAGAAAAGGTATTATCAGGAGACAAAGCAGAAGGCTGACAGGGATAAGATGAATCCGGTCTATAAGAGATTTTTTGATATCGAAGATAGTGTAAAAGCCAATCGTCTTGAAACCAGGGAAAGAGCAATAGCGAATGGCTGGGAAACCAAGATTGATGAGAATGGACATGTAGTTTCAGATGATGCAGTACAGAAAAAACACAACTTCCACTATAACCTCTGGGAAATGGAAAAAGGTGGAGCTAAGACCAGATACCAGTGGAATATTGATGCAATCCGCACTCTAAAGCAGATTGAATCAGAAAACAGGCTTGCCACACCGGAGGAGCAGAAAGTTCTGTCGAAGTTTGTCGGATGGGGC
>NZ_JBBMES010000073.1:0-647 GCF_040096395.1 Lachnospira hominis (ex Hitch et al. 2025)
ATGAAAAAGTGCTGATAAAGGAGGATTAAAAATGGCTATTAGTGGAGTAGGACAGAGTTATTATCAGAACAATGTTGCAACAACGAAAAGTACAAAGAGCGTAAACAGCACGGGAGAAACGGGCAATACAAAGGAATTATCAGAAGCGGAAGAAATGGCGATTTTCAAAAAGGAATTTTATGCTGAAATTGATAAGATACCCAGAAATAGAACTATAACCAATGTGGCTATCAACATATCAGAGGAAGCATTTAAGAATATGAAAGATGATCCGGAGTACAGGGAAAAGATATTATCAGCACTTAAACGTGACTTAACTTCGTCCTTTGCACCGTTGGAAGCTTCTATGGTGCTCACTGTAGGAGCTACTGCTAAAGATTATAGGGGCGATTCATGGTCTGGTGTTAATAATCAATCGGAATTTTATGCTCGTTCACAAAACAGTTTTTATAAAAAGACAAGCAACAAGAAAGATAGACAAAAAGAGCTTTTGGAAGAATATCTGGAAAAACGGGCGCAGGTTAAAAAACAGCAGCAGGAAATGTTGAATGAAAAGATTGCAAAGCAGGAACAGGAAAGAAGCCGATTATTACGGTCGTGGAACAATGAAAGGCTGTTGTCAAAAGCGTCTAATGCTTATGAAGCAA
>NZ_JBBMES010000074.1:0-586 GCF_040096395.1 Lachnospira hominis (ex Hitch et al. 2025)
GTTCCCCTGTCGTTTTCTGTTACCAGTATCATATCTTTTAAATCCATTCTTACCTCCAGTCTCAGAGAGGGACTATGACCTCTCTGCAAATTTCCTGTTATGGTCTTCCTATCACAACAATCTTTCCTGTGCTTGCCACATCCCGGTAAACCACACAAAGACTTTCATTAAGTGCCTCTACCACTTTGCCATTTCCGACATATACTGCCACATGGCTGATGTTCTTATATCTTCCATTGCTTGTAAAACTGTAGAAGATAAGGTCTCCCGGCTGTAACTCATCAAAGGAGACTGTCTTTCCGGCTTCATCCAGTCCCTGTGCCTCCGCTGCCGCTGTGGTTGCACCGCCGTAACTAATATCCACACCTGCATCTTTCCATGAATAATAGGCTAAGGAGCTGCAGTCATAATAGTTACCGCTATCTCTTAAATCTTGACTATAAGGAAAGCCAACTCTGTGAAGTGCATAGGAGCAGACTGTTTTCTGCCTGCTGTCTGTAATTCCACTAAGGATGGCATTGATTTCATCCTCAGTCATGGAGCTTACTCCCGGACTTCCGCCTCCGCCGCCACTTCCGCTTCCGGC
>NZ_JBBMES010000075.1:0-586 GCF_040096395.1 Lachnospira hominis (ex Hitch et al. 2025)
GCCGGAAGCGGAAGTGGCGGCGGAGGCGGAAGTCCGGGAGTAAGCTCCATGACTGAGGATGAAATCAATGCCATCCTAAACGAAATTACAGACAGCAGGCAGAAAACAGTCTGCTCCTATGCACTACACAGAGTTGGTTTTCCTTATAGTCAGGATTTAAGAGACAGCGGTAACTATTATGACTGCAGTTCCTTAGCCTATTATTCATGGAAGGATGCAGGCGTGGATATTAGTTATGGCGGTGCAACCACAGCGGCAGCGGAGGCACAGGGACTGGATGAAGCCGGAAAGACTGTCTCCTTTGATGAGTTACAGCCGGGAGACCTTATCTTCTACAGTTTTACAAGCAACGGAAGATATAAGAACATCAGCCATGTGGCAGTATATGTCGGAAATGGCAAGGTGGTAGAGGCACTTAATGAAAGTCTTGGTGTGGTCTACAGGGATGTGGCAAGCACAGGAAAGATTGTTGTGATAGGAAGACCATAACAGGAAATTTGCAGAGAGGGCATAGTCCCTCTCTGAGACTGGAGGTAAGAATGGATTTAAAAGATATGATACTGGTAACAGAAAACGACAGGGGAAC
>NZ_JBBMES010000076.1:0-584 GCF_040096395.1 Lachnospira hominis (ex Hitch et al. 2025)
GCATATACAAGCTTCAGATCAGCCATCAGTTTTTTGATATCTTTGTAGGAGACAAACTTCGTTGAATTGCGGATCTGGTGAATGATACACTGCTGAATCTCTGTTTTGGGATAAACCGCCTCGATTGCCTGTGGAAATCCATTTAAACCATCAACGCATGCAATCAGGATATCCTCAACACCTCTGTTTTTTAATCCATTCATGATAGAAAGCCAGAACTTCGCACTTTCGTTTTCCCCAACATACATTCCAAGGACGTCCTTTTTTCCATTCATGTCGATACCAAGAGCAATGTAAACCGCACGTTTTACAATACGTCCTTCGCTGCGGACATGATAATGGATTGCATCCATAAATACTACAGCATACACTTCTTCCAGAGGGCGTTCCTGCCATTCTTTTACAATCGGCAGGATTTTATCTGTGATCCTGCTGATTGTACTGTCAGAAATATCAATATCGTATAATTCACGCATGTGGGATTCAATGTCTCCAGTTGTCATTCCCTTGGCATACATGGAAAGTATTTTTTCTTCCATGTCCTGAGTTACGGTATTTTGATATTTTTTAATCAGCTGTGGTTC
>NZ_JBBMES010000077.1:0-584 GCF_040096395.1 Lachnospira hominis (ex Hitch et al. 2025)
GAACCACAGCTGATTAAAAAATATCAAAATACCGTAACTCAGGACATGGAAGAAAAAATACTTTCCATGTATGCCAAAGGAATGACCACCGGAGACATTGAATCTCACATGCGTGAATTATACGATATTGATATTTCTGACAGCACAATCAGCAGGATCACAGATAAAATCATGCCGATTGTAAAAGAATGGCAGGAACGCCCTCTGGAAGAAGTGTATGCTGTAGTATTTATGGATGCAATCCACTATCATGTCCGCAGCGAAGGACGTATTGTAAAACGTGCAGTCTACATCGCTCTTGGTATTGACATGAATGGAAAAAAGAACGTCCTTGGCATGTATGTTGGTGAAAACGAAAGTGCGAAGTTTTGGCTTTCTATCATGAATGGATTAAAAAACCGGGGAGTCGAGGATATCCTGATTGCATGTGTTGATGGCTTGAATGGATTTCCACAGGCAATCGAGGCTGTTTATCCAAAAACAGAGATTCAGCAGTGTATCATCCATCAGATCCGCAATTCAACGAAGTTTGTCTCCTACAAAGATATCAAAAAACTGATGGCTGATCTGAAGCTTGTATATGC
>NZ_JBBMES010000078.1:0-564 GCF_040096395.1 Lachnospira hominis (ex Hitch et al. 2025)
CGCTTGACGATGCCATCAATAAGGCAATGGATATGTATTATGCAGAGCAGATAGTCCTTGGAGCAGAGGACATGAAGGGAGTAGATTTTGCGCCTATCAGCGAAGGTCAGCTCCCTTCTTCATTAAAAGAAAACGGAGGAAAAGCAAGATGAAAAGTGATTCAACAACAGTAATTAAGAACATGGAGTTTTTAGTAAAGGAACTTCATAAGGAGTGGGACAGATCGGGTGCTTCTAAGGCATCCGTTATTATTTCCATTGAGGAAGTAGATGGTATCAATGATAAGATAAAAGAGATTATCTATCAGACACAGAAGTCAGTCGATGAGGATGAGCTGACCTTTAAACAGAGCATTGCAAAGTCCAAGGAGTGCTATGTGCTTCTTCGTGTGGTGCGTAAGATTGCAAAGAAAAAGGATAAATGCGAAAAACAAGCAATCGACAATGAATTTGCAATCGAGCTGGATAAGGATGAGTTAAAGGTATTGAAGGGATTGTTTGCAGAGATGTTTAAGTAGAGGAGGACAAAGGTATGGGCGTTGATATGAAGGTCAAAGCGATATAC
>NZ_JBBMES010000079.1:0-546 GCF_040096395.1 Lachnospira hominis (ex Hitch et al. 2025)
GCCGAATATATCAGGCTTCTAATCAGTCAGAAACCAAATGATTATCCGGAAGTAAGGAAACTTCTTAAAGAGCTTATTAATGAGGTAAACCGTATCGGCATTAACATCAATCAGATTGTATTTAACAGCAATGCACAGCTGTATTCCAAGAAAGATAAGGAACAGCTTGTGGCATATATGAAAAAGCTGAATCAGTCTGTCAGCGAGGCGGTGGTAAAGATTGGCAATCAGTAAGATACTTCACATGAAGGACAGCGGGAATTCTTTTCATGCAAGGCATTTAAAGCGGGCACTGGATTATGTGATGAATCCTGAGAAAACGCAGGGAGGAAGACTTGTGGGAGCCATAAACTGCCAGACAGATATGGCTTTTGAGCAGATGATGGATACAAAGAAGCAGTTTGGAAAAACAGACAAGCGACAGGGGTATCATATCATTCTTTCTTTCAAAGAGGATGAGGTGGAACCGGACAGGGCTTTTGAGATAACACAGAAGTTTGTAGCAGAATATCTTGGTGATGCCTATGAAGCGGTATTTGTGGTTCA
>NZ_JBBMES010000080.1:0-536 GCF_040096395.1 Lachnospira hominis (ex Hitch et al. 2025)
TGGGGGCAGAAAGCGCCCCCAAAGTAGCAAAGTGGGGGCAAAAAGCGCCCCCACTTTCATAAACAGAGGGTTTTAGGGAGATTTTCTCCCTAACTAGATGGCATTAGGACAGAGATGTCTCTAATGCGTATCTAGCCGTAAACCTAAGAGATTCAGACAGGCGTGTGGGTGGAAGAGATATACAAAACACGGATAAGGGAGGTGCAGGAAAGCAATGGATAAAGAACTTACAATAATCGCAGAACCAGAGGAACTTATTGCCTGGGCAGACACATTTGATATCTTACTAAACCCTTCGATAGAAGATGCTGCAATTCTGCTTAACTATATGGAAGGACATGATTATGCCATTGGCATAGATTCAGATGGGAAGATGTACAGGCAGGATGTAGCTGAGGAGAATGGTGAAATTGAACCATACCCGATAGATGATGTTATAGATATTGTCTGTGAATGGAACTATGAACTGATACTTGATGCGGAAGCACACAGGAGTGATCCAAAGGATTTTAACGACTATAACGAGTATCAGAGCA
>NZ_JBBMES010000081.1:0-534 GCF_040096395.1 Lachnospira hominis (ex Hitch et al. 2025)
AACATGAGCAATCCTCAGCATGTGAAAATCAATGATGTGATTCAGAACCTTGATCCGAAGATTTTCAAATCTAAGAATCAGTTCATCATAGATGCGATTCAGTTTTACATTGATAATTATGGAAAAGAAACCTTTGCTATCAAGAAGAAGGAAAAAGAGAGGGCTGAATATATTCGGTCAGAAGATATTGATGACATTAAGGAAGAGGTCATTGAAGCAGCAACCAATGAGGCTAGAAAAGAGGTAATAAAGCTGTTAGGCGGAGTGATATCCGGGATGAATGTTGGTCAGCCGGTAATAATGCAGGCAGCCAATAGTGAAGCACAAGAACCTACAGAAGATGTTATGGAAGATGCAGATGTTGCAGGACTTGCAATGGGATGGATGTCGAAAGGAGACTGATTATTATGAGAAGAGTTATGGGAGTTGTAGGAACAGTGATTTTAAAGATACTCAGGTGGATATTAAGGATAATTCTTGGAGCGTTGAAGCTGGTCTTAGGACTTGCCAGAATAATTCTTCTTCTATTCGCTA